>JBFFNJ010000051.1:0-11254 GCA_041563215.1 Candidatus Deferrimicrobia bacterium
CATCCTGCCGACACCGGGCAGGAAAAACCCGAGCACAAAGCACATATCGACATTTCCGACGTTACGGGGCAGGCAGCGGCAAAAAGAGCTCTCGAAATCGCAGCTGCCGGTGGGCACAACCTGATATTCATAGGTCCTCCCGGAACGGGAAAGACAATGCTCGCCAGGAGAATAACCACGATCCTCCCTTCCCCCGATGAAAGAGAACTGATTGAGATCAATGAAATTCACTCGCTGTACCGCGGGGAGGATTCCGCGCATATCATCACCGAACGCCCATTCCGGGCCCCACACCACTCCGTCTCATATGCCGGAATGATTGGCGGCGGCAACCCTCCCTGCCCCGGTGAAACCACCCTGGCGCACAACGGCGTCCTCTTCCTCGACGAATTCCCCGAGTTCCGTCGTGACGTGATCGAAGCACTGCGGCAGCCCCTTGAATCGGGCAAGGTGGTCATAACGAGATCACGGTTCTGCTTCACGTTTCCTGCACATTTTTCGCTCATCGCAACGACAAATCCCTGTGGATGCGGAAACTTCGGATACCCGGAAAAACTCTGTACCTGTTTGCACACCGACATTGTCAGATATAGAAAAAAGCTGAGCGGACCGGTGATGGACAGGATCGACATGCAGGTCGAGATGCTTCCTCCGCCAAGGCTCGACATAATATTGCCCGGCCCGCCGAAGGAATACGAGGACTCCGGGACGGTAAGAAAAAGGGTGGAGACGGCGAGAAAAGTTCAGAAGAAGCGGCTTGAAGCCTTCATGATTTCCACCAATGCCTCCATTCCCTCAAACCTGCTCGAAGATGCGATCAGGATAACCCACGAGGGCAGGAGGCTCCTTATCGAAGCATCGGAAAAGCTTCACCTCACGGCACGGGCGATACACCGCATAATGAAGATCGCCCGGACCATCGCTGACCTCGAAGAGGAGGAGAGGGTATTGCCCAACCATGTTGCAGAGGCGACGCATTACCGCCTTCTCGACCAAAGAGGCAGATAAACGCAATCAAAAAAACGTTTTTTACCTTACTACCCCCACCGGGAGCGTTCTCTATTCTTCCCGGAGCGAAAAGCGGTGAGAGAGAAATCGATTCTCCATCAGGGGGAAACGTGGTGGATTACAATCTGTCGAATATTTCCCACATGATTTTCTCCGCCTCATTCCTGAAGCCGTGAATAAACCTGCAGCGGGAGTGAAACATGGCGAGAGAGCCACCGAAAAAGACACCCTCTGCGGAGACGGACTCTCCCGCTCTCGTGATGAGGGGAACGCCGTTATCACCGCATTTGATCTCCATATCCTTCAACGGCGGGAAATCGGGCAAAAACCCCGTTGCCAGAATTATCTTGTCGAAATGTTGCATTTTCCCCGACGCAAAGGTCACGGTGCCCCCGTCGAACCCCCGAATATCACCGTCCATTACGTGGTTTATTATATTGAACCTTATGAGCTCTTTTAGGACACTTTCCGAGAGACCGCGAATATGACCGAGGTCATCTGTCACCGAGAAAAATCTGAGCGGGCCCCGTGTCTTGAGTGTAACCTCGCAGACACCCGAGAGCTCAATGGCTATCTCTGCAGCCGAGTTGCCCCCGCCCACGATGAGGACCTTCTTCCCCTGATATGCCATGCACCCAAAAAAGTTGGCGTAGTGGGTCACGTAGGGATTGCCCTCTATTCCCGGGATCCCGGGATACTTCGGCTTTGCATAAAAACCCGTAGCGAGAACCACGTATTTGGAATGATACGCACCATCCCCGCACACCACCTTAAAGGATCCTTCCTCCCTTTGAACGCTATTTACCGGGGTGTGCTCCCTCACAACCAGCGCGTTGTCCACTGCAAACCTTTCGAGATAGCAGACAAAATCATCCCTCGTCGGATAGGGTTTGCTAACGCCGCTGATAGCCCATATCGGTTGCTTGAGCGTCAGAGACGTCCAGTCGGTACCGGGTATGGCGGGCGAGAGGAGTACCATGTTCGGTCTCATCTTGCGGAATGAGTTGCCGATGGATTCTTTCTCGAGAATAAGGTATTTGATATCATTCTGCTGAAGGAGATAGCCGAACAGAAGGCCTCCGGGCCCCCCGCCGACGATGATGACATCGTTCATGGGAAGTTCTCCGCTTTGTCCGCTTTGAAACGATTATATCATGTCCAAGCCACCCGCCGGATACCGGTGAATGTGGAGAATATTCAGGAGAGGTTAATTTGGATTGACAATTGGAGGAAAAATTTTTATCATATTTTGTTCTAAGGTTTATTTATTGCTTCGGAGGTTCCGAAACCATGTACGCAATCGTCAAAACGGGTGGCAAACAGATTCTCGTTTCCCCGGGGGACAGGGTAAAGGTCGAGAAGATAGATGGTAACGTAGGAGACGAGATCGAACTGCAAAACGTGCTCATGGTAAAGAAGGACGATGATATCATAGTGGGGAAACCTTACGTAGAAGGGGCTTCCGTTAAATGTGACATCCTCGGTCAGGGAAAAGGGAAGAAGATAATCGTCTATACGTACAAGCGGAGAAAAGGGTCGCACAAAAAGAGAGGACACAGGCAGTTGCACACCGATATCCAGGTGAAGGAAATCACCCTCCCGTCCTCAAAGGAGTAACACCATGGCTCATAAAAAGGGTGTGGGAAGTTCGAGAAACGGCAGGGATTCCAAGTCGAAAAGGCTCGGAGTGAAGAGGCACGACGGCCAGTTCGTAAAAGCAGGGAGTATCATAATCAGGCAGAGAGGGACCAAGGTCCACCCGGGGACAAACGTGGGGCTGGGAAAAGACTTCACGATCTTTGCCCTCATAGACGGAATCATCAAATTCGAAAGGCTAGGTAAAACAAAGAAGAAGGTCTCCGTTCTCGCCGCTTCCTATTAATCCACTTTAATGCATTTTGTCGATGAGGCTCTCATTCGTGTCAGGTCCGGGAAAGGCGGGAATGGATGTATCTCTTTCCGAAGGGAAAAATTCGTTCCCCGTGGCGGTCCTGACGGGGGAAACGGCGGACGAGGGGGACATGTAATCCTGAAGGCCTCGAAACACCTTTCCACACTCCTCGATTATAAATACAAAAAAGCATACGTCGCCAAACGGGGACAGCACGGAAGGGGAAAAAGGCAGCATGGGAAACAGGGCGCTGACCTCATCCTCCAGGTGCCGGAAGGAACCCTGATCAGGGATGGTGAAACGGGTGCTGTTCTCGCTGACCTCGCTGCGGCCGGAACTCAATATACCGCCACCCTTGGCGGAAAAGGTGGCCGGGGTAATGCACATTTCGCCACCTCAACGAACCAGGCACCCGATTACGCTGAAGATGGGGGAAAGGGAGAGGAAAGAGTACTCAAGCTGGAACTCCTCGTCATCGCCTCGGTAGGCATCGTTGGCAAGCCGAACGCGGGAAAATCAACGCTCATAAGAAAGATATCCCGTGCGAGGCCGAAGGTAGCCGCCTATCCCTTCACCACCCTTGCACCCGTTCTCGGTGTGGTAAGGTACAAGGATCTTGGAGAGTTCGTTGTTGCCGAGATACCGGGTATAATCGAAGGGGCCAGCACGGGTGCGGGCCTCGGCACGAGATTTCTCAAACATCTACAGAGGACAAAGATCATAATCATCCTAGTAGACGCCTCAGGAGGAGTTGAAGCGATTTATGAAGACATAGAGATAATAACCGGGGAACTCGAACAATATGATCCCACCATGCAGGAGAGGACAGTGCTGGTCCTCCTCAACAAGGTTGACCTGCCCCAGGCACGGGAAAGTGCAAAATTTGCGCTTGATAATATCCGCTTTCCCCGTGAGAATGTGATGATGGTATCGGCCGCAACAGGCGAGGGTATAGAGCAGTTTTTAAAGCGACTGACAGAGGTAATGGGAAATGAAAGGAAAAAGTGATATCCAGAAAACAAAAAAAAACTTTTTCCATAACCTCCAGCCGAAAAGAGTGATCGTAAAAATTGGGAGTGCTCTGCTTGCCGACGAGAATTCGAACCTGAAGAAGAATTTCCTGAGAAAAATTGCAAGAGAGGTTATCACTCTCGAATCTTCCGGCGTAAAATGCGTCATCGTCTCCTCGGGCGCCCTGGCTGCGGGCAAGGAAAAAATCGGACTTACGGAAAAACCGCGGAAGCTCGTTTTAAAGCAGGCAGCCGCTGCCGTCGGACAGCCGCTCCTCATGTACTACTATTCCCGTGAATTTGGAAAGTACGGGAAAAATGTTGCACAGATTCTGCTCACCCACGACGACTTCGAGGAAAGAGGACGCTTTCTCAATGCAAGGAATACGATCGAATCGCTTCTGGAAAACGGCATAATACCGGTTATCAACGAAAATGACACGGTCGCTACCGAGGAAATAAAGGTGGGCGACAACGATACCCTCGCCGCCCGTGTAACTGATCTCGTCGGCGCAGACCTCTTGATAATGCTTTCCGAGTCGGAAGGGCTCTTCGACCGGGACCCAAGCCGGCACGAAAATGCCAAGAGGATCGCTATCGTCAGTAAAGTCGACGAAAATATCTGGAAACTCGCCGAAAAGGAAAAGAGAAGCCCACTGGGTATCGGCGGTATTAAATCCAAGCTCCAGGCCGCCCAGATGGCTTCATTTTTTGGCATACCCGTGATTATCAGCGGACACAGGGGGAAAGACTTCCTCATGAGGATACTCGACGGGGAGGATCTGGGAACCCTGTTTTTCCCTTCCAAGAAAAAGGCAAGAAGCAGGAGATACTGGTTGGCCTATGCGCTAAAGCCCCGTGGAACGATAACGGTGGACATCGGGGCGAAGGAAGCTCTCGTGGATAAACATAAAAGCCTGCTTCCCTCGGGTATAATTGAAGTTGAAGGCAAGTTCAAGAAAGGCGATCCTATCGCCATATCAGATCCGGAGGGATGCGTCTTCGCGAAGGGCATTGCGGCAATCGACAGTGAGACAATCAACAGGATCAAGCGTAAAAAATCCCACGAGATCAGGATGATGTTTCGAAAAAAGATCCCCGAAGAGGCAGTGCACGCAGACAACCTCACCATACTCCCCCTTTAACAATTGGAGGTAACCTATGGAAACGCTGAAAGATGCCATCGACCTCGAGGAAATTGGCAGAAAGGCGAAGCAGGCAGCACATACAATCGCAAACGCAAGCAGCAAAGAGAAAAACAGCGCACTGGAGGCCATGGCCGACCTCCTTGAAAAAGAAGCATACTCCATAATCGAGGAAAACAACAAGGACATAGATTTCGGGAAATCCAAGGGCCTGGGTTCGGCGATGCTCGACCGGCTGCTCCTCAATGAGGGGAGAATCTCTCAGATGTCAGAAGGGCTGCGCGAGGTGGTAAATCTGCCCGACCCCGTGGGGGAGGTCGTCAAAATGTGGAGAAGGCCCAACGACCTGCTCGTCGGTAGAATGAGGATACCCCTCGGCGTGATCGGCATAATCTATGAATCGAGGCCAAACGTAACGGCAGACGCGGCGGGGTTATGCATTAAATCGGGAAATGCCATCATCTTGCGTGGTGGGTCTGAGGCAATTCATTCGAATATAGCTATTGCAAGTATTTTGAGGAAAGGACTGAAGGAAAGCGGCCTTCCCGAAGAGGGCATCTCCATGATAACCGATACGCGCCGGGAGCTCATCGACAGGATGCTCATGCTGGAAGATTACATAGACCTGATCATTCCGCGAGGAGGGGAGGCACTGATCAGAAAGGTCGCGGAAAATTCAAGAATCCCCGTGATCAAACACTACAAGGGGGTATGCCACGTCTACATAGACAGCGGCGCAGAAACTGACAAGGCTCTCTCCATCAGCCTGAATTCAAAAGTCCAGCGGCCCGGGGTCTGCAACGCCATGGAGACGCTGCTGGTACACAGTGACATGGCCGACACCTTGCTCCCTTCCCTCGCCCGGGCGATGGAGGAAAATGGCGTCGAACTGCGTGGCTGTGAAAAAACGGTGAAGATCCTCAAGAACATAAAGCGTGCAGTACCGGAGGACTGGGGAGAAGAGTTTCTCGACCTCATACTTGCCGTGAAGGTGGTATCTTCCATGGATGAGGCCATAGGCCACATCAGGGAGCACGGATCGAACCACACGGACGCCATCGTCACGGAGAACTACGAGAGGGCGATGCGTTTCGTTCGGGAGGTAGATTCATCCCTCGTACTGGCGAACGCATCAACCAGGTTCAACGACGGTTACCAGCTGGGGCTGGGCGCGGAAATCGGGATAAGCACGACAAAAATGCACGCCTTTGGCCCTCTGGGCCTCGAGGAGCTGACGACGACGAAATTCATCGCCTTCGGTGATGGCCAGATCAGGCTGAAATAGGATGAAGATGGTAGCTATTTTCGGCGGAACTTTCGACCCGATTCACATAGGCCACATGAGAGGGCTTATAGAGGCCAGGGAAGCAGTCGACTTCGAGAGAATCTTCCTGGTCCCCTCCGGGACGCCTCCACACAAGACTCACCTCATCCAGTCACCGGGGGAAGACAGGCTGCAGATGGTCCGTCTTGCCGTGCGTGATCTTGGTTTCGGAGAAGTGAGCACATACGAACTCGATTCGAGGCAACCATCATTCACCCTAAACACGGTGTCCCACTTCAGGAACAGGTTCAAAAAGAAGCCCCTCACATTGATAATCGGTTCGGATTCCCTCCTGGAAATCAACACATGGCACAGATTCGAGGAGGTGCTCTCACTTGCAAACCTCGCCGTGCTTCCACGCCCCGGCTTTGTGGGCAAGGACAGCTTCGACAAAGTGGAAAAAAAACTCAGCCCGATAAAGATCGAAAATATAAAAAGAAATTTTCCCACATCATCCAGCGACTGGATAACCACCGATCAAAAAAAGGTAATTATTCTACTCAAGATCAACAGACTCGATATTTCATCAACCAATATCAGAGACAGAGTCAAACATGGAAGATCGATAAAATTTCTGGTTACTGAGCCAGTAGAAAAATATATAATCGAGAAAAGACTTTACCGGGAGGTGTGACACAATAGAGACGAAAAAACTGATGCGATACATAGCCGAACTGGCAATACACAAAAAGGCAGAACAGGTCAAGCTCTTGGACATCAGAGAGTTTTCAAGCATTGCCGACTACTTTTTTTTATGTTCCGGCACATCGGACAGGCAGGTAACGACCATTGCGGAGAATATCATCGACAATCTCAAGAAGCTCCACATCAAACCTCGGGGAGTCGAGGGAATCAGGCAGGGAAGGTGGGTCGTGATCGACTACACCGACATCGTCGTCCATATCTTTTATCAGCCGGTCCGCGAGTTTTATGAAATAGATGAACTCTGGTCATCTGCAGTGGAGTTGAAGGTTTCCGAAAAATAAGGTAAAAGGCAAAAAAAACGTGTAACGTCCATTCGGGCAGAGACGCCGAAAGGAGGACAGATGGGTTTAAGACTTTTTCTCCTTCTCATAATCGCGATGGCTATCGCTTTCACCCACGTATCAATTCTCAACTCCGACATTGTGCAGTTTCATCTCACTCCAGGGAGGACCGTGGAAATAGCCCTTGCCGAACTCACCTTGATAGCCTTTGCCCTGGGAGCGGGAATAGTTCTCCTCGGGACTTTCGTCAAAGACGCGATGACATCCACGAAACTGTGGAGAGAAAAAAGGCTGTTGGCAAAAAAGGAAAGTGCGATCAAGAAGCTGAGCAAAGCATGGAACCATCTCTACCAGGGGAAGACGAGCGCGGCACTCGAGACGGTTGACAGCATTCTTGCCGTCGTGCCCGAAAGCCGCTCTGCGATTCTTCTCAAAGCGATGATCTACAGAGAGCTTGGTGACTACATAGAAGAGGTCAAGGCCCTAACGGAGATCAAGACCAACGACCCATCAAACGTTGATGCGTATTTTATGCTTGCTGAAGCCATTGAGCGCAGCGGTGACACAGACAGCGCCATTGAAGTCCTGACCCCCTTGAAGAAGCAGGAAGACTACCGGAAGATCATGGAAAAGCTAAGGGACCTCTATATCAAAAAGGGGGATTACGAGAAAGCCCATGAGCTTCAGAAGGCCATCATCAAGAAAAAGGCGGACGTAAAGAGCGAGGACAGAGAAATCTCGGACGGTCTAAAATTCGAACTTGCACGGTACGCTTTCGAAACGGGAAACATAGACGAGGCTGAAAAGAAACTCAAGGACCTCATAAAAGAGAGTCCCACGTTCACCCCTTCCTACATCCTTCTCCATGACCTCTACCTGGAGAAATCTCAGGTGAGCGCAGCGATGGACCTGCTCATAACGGGATACAGAAAAACACAGAGCCCCATCAACCTCATAAAGCTAGAAGACATTGCCATCGAGCAAGAGATGCCGGGAAGGCTGCTCGAGATGTACTCCAACGTGAAATCGGAGTTCGAAAACGATTTCACACTTATTCTTTTCTACGGGAAGTTTCTCCTCAGGCTCGAGATGGTAGACGAGGCGATGGAACAGTTCTTGAAAGCGCAGAATATCGATCCAGACAATGCTTCGATTCACATCTTCCTTGCCGAAACTTACAGGAGGAGGAACAGGCTCGAGGATGCCGTTGACGAGTACAACAAGGCCTTCGCATACAAGCGTCGTTACCTCGTGCCATTTGCCTGCGATGGATGCGGCGACACGATCATCCGCTGGAAGAGTTACTGCTCCACCTGCCAGAAGTGGGATATTTTCAGAATCGATTTCGGAGATACGAAGAAAATCGAAGAAATCAGGGCAGAGGCTATGCAGAAAGTTCCCCTGCCTGATTGACCTGCCAAGAGGGACGGAATGCGCTATCTGCTCACGGTTGATTCATTTTTCCCCTGTCCAGGAGAGGGTTATCTGCTCTGAGTGCAGGGTTTTCCCTCCCCTATTCACCTCTCTTTTTTCCCTTTCACATTACACGCCGAGAGCGAGGACAGTCATACACCAGATGAAATATGGCAGGGATTCAAGGGTTGCCAGGTGTATTGGCGCACAACTCGCAATTTACGTTACCCGTGCAGCACCATTTCTCCTGGAGAAAGCTTGCGTTATCATCCCGGTCCCCCTCTCCCTGGGGAAACTCTTTACGAGGGGATTCAACCAGAGCGAACTCATGGGGAAAAACCTTTCCCGCTTAACGGGCATTCCTCTCGCTGCCTCGGCACTCCGGAGGGTGGCTGAGTTTTCCTCCCTGGCCGGAAAGAGTGCAAAGGAAAGGAGACTCCTTGCCCGGGAGGCTTTTCGAATTAATTCGTTGAACAGGCGTGCCCATGAAAATATAATTCTCCTTGATGATGTCGCCACAACCCTCGAAACGTTAAACGCCTGCACGAAGGAGATCAAGTCCGCCTGGGGAAGCGGCGTTACCGTTTACGGGCTCACAGCATCCAGGAGTTTTTGATGGGAAAGAAGATCACCATATCGCTGCTGCAGATGAAAATTTTTCCGGGTAAAGTCGAAAAGAACGTGGAAAAAGCGCTGGCCCTTGTCAACAGAGCCGCTGCGGAAGGGACAGATATCGCCATCCTTCCCGAGATGTTCTCTTCCGGTTTTTACTATAAAGACATGGAGGGAGTTGCCGAAAAATCCCCGGAGGTGATTCTCAGGATTCAGACGCTGTGTAAGGAAAACAAGATCACGGCCCTCTTCTCTGTCCCGGAAAAAGAGGGCAGCTCCATCTACAACACGGCATATCTCATA
This sequence comes from Candidatus Deferrimicrobia bacterium, assembly GCA_041563215.1. Taxonomy (GTDB): domain Bacteria; phylum Desulfobacterota; class Deferrimicrobia; order J040; family J040; genus WVXK01. Next base: position 9,693 of record JBFFNJ010000051.1, read on the forward strand.
GGAAGAAACGGGAGAACAAAGGGCAAATACAGAAAGGTCCACCTTTTCGGGCTCTTCATGGAAGACAGATATTTCTCAAGGGGGGACGCATCTGCAGTCATGTCGATCCCTTCACTGAAAATAGGGGCGCTTATCTGCTATGACCTCAGGTTTCCCGAAATCTCGAGAAAAATGGCCATCGAGGGAGCGGAGATGCTGGTCTACTGCTCTCAGTGGCCAAAGGAGCGCCTGAGCCACTGGCAAGCATTGCTTCGCGCGAGGGCTATCGAGAACCAGCTCTTCGTTGCCGCAACCAACGGTTGCGGCAAATCGGGCAAGATTCAACTCGCCGGCCACTCCATGGTTGTCTCCCCATACGGAGAAACGGTGATAGAAGGCGGGGAGGACGAAGGATGTTACACCATCGCAATCGACAAGGATGAGATAACCCAGTTTCGGAGAATGATGCCATGCCTGAAAGACAGACATCCGAAAGCATACTGAATCCCCGGTTGAAAATAATTACCGGTGATCAAGCGGGTGAGCTATCCCGTAACCTGAAGCGTGAAGGGAAAAAAACGGTCTTTACAAACGGCTGCTTCGACCTTATCCATGCAGGCCACGCAACCTACCTTCTTTCGGCACGCCAGCTCGGAGATTTCCTGTTCGTGGGGGTAAACAGCGACAGCTCGGTGAAAAGAATCAAAGGAGAGAAAAGACCGGTGGTGCCGGAAAACGAAAGGGTCCTCCTTCTGGCATCTTTTGTCTTCGTAGACAGGGTAATACTTTTTGACGAAGATACTCCCTACGAGCTCATCAAGACCATCCAGCCAGATATTCTGGTCAAGGGAGAAGATTGGAGAGTGGAGGAAATCGTGGGAAGGGACCTGGTTGAATCCTCCGGCGGCGAGGTAAAAACCGTTCCCCTGGTTGAAGGACTTTCCTCAACAAAGATAATTGAAAAGATCATCAAGAACCATTCTTCCTGAGGGTCCCCCGATAGTTCCATTCTATCTGTGCCACGGGGAACCTTGGATGCATCAATGTCTTTTACATATTTCGCGAATGGCTGCCACCGCCTTCTCAGCTTCCTCGAGAGTATTCAGTGCGCTGAAGCTGATCCTGGCTCCTCCCTCGGGAAACGTTCCGATGGCCCTGTGCGCAGAAGGAGCGCAGTGCAGGCCCGATCGCACGAGGATCCCATAATCCTCGTCGAGTTGCATGGAAAGCTCGCCGGGATCCATTCCCTCAACGTTGAAAAGAAGCACACCCAGTTGTTCCCCCCCTTCCGCCGATCCGTATACCCGTAACCTGTCTATTCCTTTCACGCCCTTCAGGAAAAGATCGAGAAGCTCACTTTCGTGGGCCATGATTTTTTCCACACCCCTGTTCCGGACGTACTCTGCCCCTCTCCTCAGCCCAGCCAGACCAACAGAGTTGGGGGTTCCCGCTTCAAGCCTGTCGGGTAAAAAGTCAGGCTGCCTGTCGTTCTCTGAGCGCGAACCGGTACCTCCTTCGAACAGTGGCCTGACTTCTACGTTTTCGCCTACGTAGAGGAACCCCGTCCCCTGGGGCCCGAACAG
>JBFFNJ010000052.1:0-11212 GCA_041563215.1 Candidatus Deferrimicrobia bacterium
CCGTTTCCCGGAGCAGGAGGAGGAAGCGCAGCGACGGTGAAATCAAGTTTTCCGTACGTCACGATGACACCCCCTCCCACCGACAGCCAGTCGTTCACCCGGTACGCAAGCGCGGGGATAGCGGAAACTGATATCAACTCGACTTCTCGAACCAGAAACCTGCCGGTCCAGTCGTCTTCGTAGTCGAGGGCGGCTCCTGTGAGGGAACCCAGGCTTATTCCCAATTTCCATTTTTCCGACAGGCTGTGGACGTAAAAAGCGGAGAGAAGAGGAGCGGCCCCCCCCGCGTCGCCACCGTCACCACCGGTAATGGGAGTGGAAGGGTCCGGTTCGAACTTTGCCGTCGAATATATCAAGCCGGCGCCCACCATCAGCTCCCTGCCGTCCAACATCGTCATTCCGGCGGGATTGTGGAAGGCTGCTGAGGCGTCGGCCGCTACCGCCTCGGCACCTGCGCCGGCAACTCCCATGCTTGGAGTGTTAAATTCAAGCAGGTAGAGACCACCGGCCCAACTTGTCCCGGGTACGGAGGCCAGGAAAAAGGAGAAAAACAGAAAAACCAGGCAACCGCAAGTCATGTGTGCAGGTATCCGACAATTTCCTTTTTTCACAGGCTTCCTCCCGGTTCGATATCGAAGTACCTTATATTCTTCGGCTGCCCATCTGTCAACGCGTTTGGGTTGCCTGTCGAAGGCGCCAACAATCAACGGATAAACGGCATCCGCCTGCACCCGAGCTTGAGGATCGTCTGGATCTCTTTCTAACGCAGGCCCGTCCTGCCCGGCGGGAAGAGCATGGACCGTTGAACACGCGAGAATAGTCGCTGCCTATACCTGCCGGCTGGGGAATTTTGGCTCTTTCTTATCGTTGTCCGTTGGTATAACATTGTCGGCATTGCTGGTGGTGAGACTGCGCGCGCACGGGACGCGGATCGCCGTGCGAATTTCGGACAGCTGGATTGCGGTGATCAGTCTCCTGATGCTTTCGGTGGCTGGTCCGCTATCAGGGTTGAATGGGTTCATGCACCGGGGGATAAAAATAAACCGGAAAATGGATTCCGGAAAAGGAGTGGACGATGAAGATACGTGAGGATTTGATGCGGGTAGTCGGTATCCTTCTGGTGGGCGCGATGATGGTGGGTTGCTTCGTCCCGATCGCGTACGGAGTCGCCAAAATCTACGAAAAAGGGAACCAGCAGATCCTCACCATCAACGTGAAGGAAAAGCCGGATGTCGTCTACGCGAAAACCATCGCGGCCATCGAGGAGAGGGGGATCACAAAAATCACCAAGCGCGACGACAAGAAGATGGTCCTTACCGTCGAAAGGAATGAGCTTCCCGGATACGTGAAAGTCGCCCCGCTGGCCGGTGAGGAGACCTCCGTGTTGACGATCGCGCTGGAAAAAGGAAAGGACCCCAAGGCACAACGGGAAGAGATGGTGCAGTCGGTCATGGGCGCCTGCTCGAAGCTGGGGCTCGAGTGCACGGAGGAAAAGAAGTAGCGGGAGTTCTCAACGGACGCCCCGCCTGACCGCTGACGCAGGCGGGAGTGAATCAACGAGATGCGATAACAACGAGTCGAATCATATTCCGCTACGCCGGACGGACGAGAAGAGCGGAGGGAAGCGCACGTGAACCCAATCAAGAACCCCGTCTGCCCACCGTTCCGTCTGCTCGTTCCCCTCGTGGCGCTTTTCGTCCTCCTCCCCGCGCTCGCTCGGGGGGATTGGGGTGTGGAACTGACACCCTTCGCCGGATTCCGGCTCGGCGGGGACTTTACGGACAACACGACCGGCCTCGACCTGGATGTGGACGAGGGGGAGAGCTTCGGGCTCATCCTCGGCCTCCAGGCCACCCACGAGAGCGATTACGAGCTTTTCTACAGCCTCCAGAGGACGGAGCTGGAAGGAGAAGAGATTCTCTCGGGAGATACCGTCTTCGAACTGGACATCCATTATCTCCACATCGGGGGGACCTACCTGTTCCCGGGAGAGAAGGTGCGCCCTTTCATCGGCGGAGGACTTGGTCTCACCTACTTTTCCCCGGACGAGTCCGGGGTTGACTCGGAAATCTACTTCTCCCTTTCCCTGGGGGGCGGGGCGAAGATCCCGATCTCGAAGAGGTTGGGACTGCGCTTCGAGGGGAGAGGGTTTCTGACGATCCTTCCCGATGACACGGAAATATTCTGTGTCTCGTCCGGCGGGGCGGCTTGCGCCGTACGGGTCAATGGGGACGTTTTCGGCCAGGTCGAGTTCCTGGCGGGGATATCCTTCGGGCTCTGACGGGAACCGGATGAGTCCCGTCGGTCCAGGGGATTAGCGAGACAAGGGGAACTATTCCCCCACATTCATTGCACCGGGATCGCGGCGGCGATTTCCCGGCTGAGAGCCGCGAGCGCGCGGCTCATCGCTCCCACCAGGGCATCGTAATCCTGTCCCTTCACCGGCTCTTTGAGGTTCGACTCGCGCGCGGAAAGAATCTTCTTGTCCTCTTCCCGTTGAACCGACCACCGCGCCGCAAGGGTTACCGATTCCCCGATGGTGCCCTCGAACCGCATCAAATCGACACCGACCCGGTATGCGGCCGGGAAGAGGTATGCGTCCCCCCCCCACCGAAAAACGGTCACATGGTCCTTGTAGAGGAGGACCGAAAGGTTCTCCGCGAGGACCCGGGAAATGTCCTCTTCGAGGGAACCCGCCCACCGCTCGAATTCAGCAAGCTTGAGTTCGCTCGGGCTCGATCGGGTAAGGATTTGCGGACGGCTGAGATAATCCGGGATGGCGATCGGCCCTACCGCAACGGCAATCCCCTGCTCCACCGGGACGCTCTTGGGAAGTTCCCCGGGAGCGCCCAATGAATTGAGGGTGTAAAATCTCGCTTGTTTGGTGCTGGCGCATCCGCCCCATGTCAAAAGGCAGATCCCCAGAAATACGGCGACTGCTTTTCCGAGGAGATCGCGAATCAAGGATTTCCTCCTTTGGAAGGATTATTCACTAATTATATCCAAAGGGTTGCTTGATGAATACCTGTACCTGGGTCGTCTCATCCGATGCTGCAAAATCAATTCTCACAACGAGCTTGTTCACCATCGCTCTGACGCCGGCACCGGCGCTCCACTTCATACTGGAGTGCAGTTCATCGATTGTCCATGTGGGAGACACTCTTCCCACCTCCCCGAAACCGACGAACTGGAGCCAGTCCCAATCGAGCCTTCCCCCCAAGGTGAAATTCTTCAGGGGGTTCCAGCGGGGAATGTGGCGGTACTCGAGTGCGTAGTAGATCGCGGATTTGTCGAAGAAACGGTTTGCGGGAAATCCTCGCAACCGCCAGAGTCCGCCCAGCGTAGCGCCCTCGAAAAGGGGAGGCCTGTGAAATATCGGGTTGCCGTTCGAGTCAAGGTCGAAACTGTCCCAGGTGGGAACTTCTGCCGTCCAGAAATTAAACGCAATCACTCTCTGTCTCGCCCCTTCGGTCGGCCCCAGGGAGAAATACTTTTCGTACTCAAACTCTACGGCGGTCCAGGGAGCGTCACTGTCCAGTTTCCCCCAGTCCCGTTTCACCGCGGCGGACAAGGCACTGCCTATTGAGGGGTTGGCTTGATAATCCGTGTTGTTGTATTCCAGCTGGAACTCGACCCCCGATGTATTCAACGTTTCTTCCAGGCCATTTTTCTTAAATTCTTTTTCCCGGATAAAAGGCGCTATTTTGATGTACGTCCTTCCGCTCCTGAGGGGGTTCCACGAACTTCCCCCGGTTGCTCCTGACACCGTGATGCCCTCATCCAACACCATTTCGGAAATGATGTGGTCCTTTCCGTGCCCGATCGGAAGGAGATAGTTGAACCATAGCTTGACCGAGTAATCATCCGCGTCGGCTTCGATAAAGTTGTCCTCATCGGAATCGTTGCTCCCGGCCCTCTCGTTGGGAAAGTTCGGGTTTCCGTCCTGGTACGTATCTACCTCCTCGAACGAGTTGGCGAAGAACACGGGCGAGAGGAAGAGCCTCTTCACCAGCGGCATCTGAAGATCCTTGTTGGAAAGGAACACGAGCCAGTTTCCGTCGATGGAGGAGAGAGCGGTCATTACCGTCGAATTCTGCGGCTGAAGGTGTCCCGACTCAAGCACGGCGACCCCGGCGCCTGCGCCGATCGATTCGTTGAAGAACGGATACGGAATGGCGACGATTTTGGGCTCAGGTTTCGGTTTGTCCTTATCGAGTAATATTTCCTGGGAATAGCCGGAACCGGGCAGGAAAAAAAAGAGGGAAAGGACGATCAGAAATCCCGGCAGACATTTTGCCCTCCTGCGTCTCACCACTTCTCTGTCACGATTCATCGATTTGTCTCCACTCCTCAGGGTAATTGCCCCTTCCAGGATGCTCGCGGTCAGGAAACACCATCAAGGCGATGTGCACGCGCCGAAGATGATGAACCCGAACCGGTCGCCCGACGCGGTCAGGGTCATCTTCCCCGTTTCTTCCCCGATCGCCACGGTCCAGCCACGCCCCTGCTGTCCCCCCTGAAGAACGAGCATCCCGTTTTCCCGTTCCATGCGCTCGATTCCCACCTCGCGCAGCAACCCGTTTTCCAAGGTTCCGCCAGCCTTTTTCTTCTTGAAGTCTATCCGGATAAACTGCGGAATGCTCACGGACTCCGCCGAGGTCTCGAAACAGCCCTCATTGGCTCCGCAATCGAAGATTTCGATCGGGACGCAGAGCAGAGGAGAAGAACCATCGAAAGCTGCGGTTGCCGGTTGTATGAACGTACTGCAAAGGAGCAACGCGAAAAAAACAAGGAGTATTCTTTTCATTTTCAGACTCCTCTCAACAATATCCACAAGGGTTGGTGGAAATGGAAATCCCAGGCGGAGAGCAAGCGCTTTCCCATCCTGATCGATCTACCGCCAGGGAGTAATCGATCACTTGACCGTATAGCCTCGACCCTCGAGACACGCAGAGTAGGCGCGGTTGTAATTCGTGCGGTTCCGCTGGTAATTCGCCGCCTGGTCCTGGGCCCACTGCTCCTGCTTCTGCTCCTCGCGCGCCCTCTGGTCCCGCCTCCGCATGCCGCCGATCATCGCTCCCGAGGCGGCGCCGATGGCCGCTCCCTTCCCCGCGTCCCCCGCGATCGCGCCGGCTGCAAGCCCGACAGCCCCTCCCCGGACCGCGCCACGCCCCACACCTCCCACTTGCGCTTCCTGCGCCGGAGGAGGGGCCGTCGCTTTGGGCACCTCCATCGGATCGAAGCCTGATTTCGATTTGGCCCACTTGTAACAATCGAACTCATCCTTCTCCTGCTGCTGCGCGCTTTGCCCTTTGGTCGGATAGACGATCAGTTCCTGGGCGAATGCAACCTCCCCTGGGGGGAAGGAAACGCCCAGGACCACGAAAAAAGCAACGCACAGAACAATCCCGGTACCGATACGATTCGTCTCCCTGCTTCTCCGCATCGTGAAATCTCCTTTTCCTATTGGGACGTAACTTTATATCGGGGTTTACTTCTTGTCCGGTGTAATCTTGCTGATCTTGGAACCCTGCACGCCCAGGCCCGCCATCAATCCCTTCTGGCCGAAGAAGAAGACATAGATCTCCTCTTTGGCCGAGGTGGTCGTAAGGGAACGGGCAAGCCCCTCGTCGACGACGACGACGCTCGGTCCCACGCCGATCTCCCAGCCCTTGCTCTTGGTTAAATAATCGAGGGCGGTTTGAGTCAGGAAAAACATCGCGTACCCGAACTTCTGCGCCCCCGCCTGCAGCCCGTACGATGCGGCGACCGTGTTGTAGTACCCGACCGTCTTCCCTTCTACCCGAAGGGCTCCCGTCCCGTACTGACCACCGACGATGAGCCCTGCCTTGACGACATCGGGAAAGATGAGGATTCCCTTGGCCACCCGGGAGAGTTCCTTGGCACTGGGAGTGCTGGCGTAGAGTTTCAGAAGGGCCGAGTCGACGTCACGGTCGATCTCGGCGGCGGTGTCCGCGATTGCCGCACGGGGTACCATGACATCTGCAACCACGATTAAGGCACTCAAAAAGATCACCACATAAAGCAGGGTAAAAATTGTGAAACCCGTGCATGTCTTATGAATCTTTGTCATGATTTTCTCCTTTTCCGCAAAGTTGTCATCTCATCGTTACCGATTAAATGAAAGCGTCTGAAGTATGGGTATACAACTGTTAGTCTTTCCCATGGCTACTAGGATTCTGAATCTACCCTCTTGGTTCCCTTCAAATGGAAGATGAAATCGTTTTTCCCCGTACCGTCCGGAAGATCACCACCGGCGATACCCGCGGTAATGCCCGCGATAATAGTAATGATCCCGATAATTTTCTTGTTGCATCTTCATCTTCTCGTACGCCACCTGTTCCTTTCTTCTTTCCTTCTGTTCCGCCGCGTACTCTTTGTTGATCTCCGCCTGCCTCTTTTCCTCTTCGGCCTTTACTTCCTTCTTGACCGACTTCAGGAGATCCTGTTTTTGTTCGATTATCGTCCTGGCGCTTTCCTTATCGATGTTCATCCCGGCGACGTACCCGGTTTCCACGAACTGGGCCTTGGCTTCCTCCACGTCCACGTACACCTCGTCCGTGTAGATGCTTTTCACCTTCCCGTTGCCGATGAAGTTCCCCTGGGGGTCGAAGATCGACACGTCCGCTCCGGTCCGGAACGAACCTTTCATCGCCATTACCAGAAACCGGTTCGGAACCGACGTTCTTCGGATGACCACGCCCCCGGCCCGGCCTGCCTGCGGACGGACAACGGGTGGCGGTTCGATCCCGGATTTCACGAAGGCGTACCACTTGTCGAAAATCTTCTGGGCCTCTCCGCTCTTTTTCATCTCGCGGAGCGTGGCGTTCACAAAACCGAGGAACTTCTTGTCCCCCTGGCGGACCCCGAGCCCGTATTCCTCCTCCGAGATCTGGTAATCGGAAATCTCGTATTCCCCTTTCTTCTCGGCCAGGGCGAGAATTCCGTAGAGGATCGCCCCGTCCGTCGTCACGGCATCGACCGCGCCCTTCCGGAGCGCCTGGGCGGCCCAGATATAATCGTCGAACAATTCGATTTTCGCCTTGGGGAGGGCTTTCCTCACGGTCAGCTCCGAGGTCGAACCTTTGGCCGTGGCGATCGTCTTGCCCTCGAGGTCTTTGAGGGTCTTGGCTGTACCGGCCTTTACCAGGAATTTCTGGCCCGTCTTGAAATAGGTGTCGCTGAAGTCGATGAGCTTTTCGCGGTTAAGGTTCTTCGACATCGTGGCGGCGATGATGTCGATGTTCCCCTCGATGAGTTCGGGAATCCGGTTTGCCGAGGTAACGGGCCTCAACTCGAGCTTGACCCCGAGTTGTTTCGCGATCGCATGAACGAAATCCACGTCGTACCCGATGATCTCGCCGGTCTTCTGGTCCGCGAAGCCGAACGGGAGCGTGGAGTCCTTGACTCCCGCTACGAGGACGCCTTTCTTCTTGACTTCCTCGAGGGTATCGCCGGCGATGGCGAGCGAGGTGAATGCGGGAACTGTCAGAAGCAACAAAGCGGCACAAAGCTTCCTGATCATCGGTCTCTCCTTTCTGGGAATAAGTCGACACTATATCACCATACCCGAATGGGTTCGGCAAAATAAGCTCCTACCTTCCGTGCTGCGCGTCCAGCCAACTCCGGAACCTCTTCGCCCAGAACCGGAAGGCATCTTTCGCATGGCCCCACTTGCTCATCCCTTTTTCAATCTTGTATTTCTCGGCCGATTTCGTGTCGATTACCGCTGCGAGCCGCGTGTTCGTCTGGGAATCGAGGAGTTCCGCCTCCATGGACGCCGACCCAACGGCGGTATGCGTGCCCGTCACGCCTTTTTTGACGGCGCTGACGGCAAGCCCCACCGGGACGATCGCCGTGATTGTGTTCAAGGCCGGTTTGCTGGCGGTCACGTCCGTGATGGCAAAGCGAACCCTGAGCACGCCAGGTCCCGGTGTATCCACAAACGGGTACCGATCCCGAAGAGCCTCAATCATTGCCCTGTGGAAAGCGTCTCCCAGTTCTTTCAATTCATCGGGATGGATCCCCTTGTATTTCGAATCATCGAGGAAATAGAAGACCACGTGGTCCATCATGATCTTGTCGTAGGCCCCGAAAAACACACCCTCTTTCATGTAGACGAAGTCGGCCCCTCCTTTCGGACCTTCATTGAATTTTGGGTATTTCTCCAGGAACCCGGAGGTCTTGATCTGTTGCCCGGCACAGCCCATTGACATGGATACCGCAAACCCGACCAGGAAAATGAAAACAAACCGTAAGCCATGTTGCATGATCTTTCCCTTCTCTTCCTATTTTTATACAGCGGCAGTTCGCCAACATCACTTCAGGTACACCATGACAAGGTACGGTGAGGCCAGGATGTGCCCGACCCCCTTGGCCTTCAGGTACGGGGAACACCCTGACCTCCCTTATCGCTTGTTCTGAATCCTCTCCTACTTCATCCCCTCATCCTTGCGGGCCTGTCCACACCGGTCTTATTTCATTACACACAGGGATTTAATCTCCGCAATCTTGGCATCAAGCATTTTGTTGTACTCTCCGGTTGCTACTCTGGCTTTGGTCCCCGCTGTCCCCGTGACAACGCCCGCAACGAGGCCGATTGGGATGATTGTAGTCACTCCCATCTGAATCCGCTCCGCTGTGTGGGCTTTCTCACTTTCCAAGACCCGGATATCAGCCTCGGCAGTGGCACAGTTTACGGGTTTCTCCGAAGCCATCTCGGCTTTCTTGTATTTCCTCGCGCACGAAGGAAAAAGCATGAGGGAACAAATTGCCAAAACCGCCATTGCCATGCCAATATTTTTCATTTTTCTCTCCTCCTTGTTAATTTGGTCCTCGTTGTTGGGCGACCAGAATATCCGGTGTTGCATACCATACCGATGAAAAGCGCCGTCCCGACTACCGTGCTTTTCGGATGAGGGGGGGGTTCTTCCTGATTGTTGTATCCCCTTGGATGGCTGGCGCTTTCTTTCGTTTCACCCCCGTTGGCTTCTTTGCCCACGGCGCTGCCTGCGTCGATATCTTCGCATGATCCCTGGAGCAAGCCGACCAGGGTCGTCCATTGATAGTACATTTCACGGTAATGGGAATACTGTAGCCCAAATAGTCCCAAAGGTGGGAATTCAGTTGGATTGTGGCCGCGGGAAAAGAACTATATGATAATTCCGTATCCTGCCAAAAACTACGTTCCATGGATTCACGCATGCGGATCGCCTTGCAAACGGGGGTTGTGGAGAAACCATGAACTTCGGAAGCAGACTCCTGGTGGTTTTGACGCTGGTGATGGTCCTGGTTGTCAACGTCAGCGCCGCAGGAGAGAAGCCCCCCCCTGGCCACACCCTGGTGGTCGGAACGAAAGAGGCGCCGCCCTTTTCCATGAAGGCCGAAGACGGCGCCTGGACCGGGATCAGCATCGACCTCTGGCGCGAAATTGCCGCTGAAATGGACCTGGAGTTCGAATTTCGCGAGACCGACCTTCAGGGCCTCCTCGACGGAGTCACCGATCGCTCTCTGGATTTCGCCGTCGCCGCGCTGACCGTGACCTCGGAGCGGGAGAAGGCAATGGACTTCACCCACCCCTTCTTTCACACGGGCCTCGGCATCGCCGTCGCCCACAAGCCCAGACACCCCTGGCTCAACGTCTTCCGGAGCTTCTTCTCCTTCGACATGTTGAAACTTATCGTCGCAGTGTTTCTTCTTTCGCTGTTTATAGGGTCCTTCGTGTATTTGTTCGAACGAAAGAAAAACCCAAAGCATTTCGGCGGCGGCATAGTGGAGGGCGTCGGCTCGGGAGCCTGGTGGTCTGTGGTCACCATGACGACCGTCGGTTATGGAGACAAGACCCCCGTCACCCTCGGGGGACGCATGTTGGCGTTCCTCTGGATGCTTGTCTGCCTCGTCCTGATCGCGGTTCTCACCGCGCATATCACATCGAGTCTCACGTTGATGCAGATGATGTCGGGGGTCAAAGGGCCGGATGACCTGATGCATGTCCGCGTCGGCTCCGTCGCGGATACAACGAGCAGCGACTACCTGAGAGAGAATCGGATCCCGTTTAATACTTACAAAACGGCATCCGAGGGACTTCGCGCGATCGCCGAGGGCAAAATCGAGGCGCTCGTCTACGACAAGCCGATCCTTCGATACCTGATCCGGAAAGAGTTCCAGGGAGACCTGGAGGTCCTGCCCACTACCTTCCGCAGGCAGGACTACGGGATCGCCATGCCGGCGGGAAGTCCACTGCGCGAACCGATCAACCGCGTCTTGCTGGAAACCATCCATGCGCCGGTGTGGCAGGGTACGCTTACCCAATATCTGGGGCGGTGAACGTGGAACTCTGCAGATACTCGACCTACGGAAAGATCCCTTTTAGATTTTCCACGTTTCGTCGCATGACGCGCAAGAAGTCACCGTCTGCCGGGACGTTGCCGCAGGGATCGAAAACAACGCTGCCGATTCCCATCGATTTCAGTTTTTCCGCGGTCTCTTTCTCCGGACTCCCCTCCCAGATCAACCACTTCGCCGGGTGGTCCTTAAGGATAGCTTTAAGCTCGAACCACTGCTTTCCGGTCGCCCTCCGGCCGGATTCCCAGTGTACGCTTCTCACGTTCAGCCCGTACCGGCTTGCAAAATACTGGTATACGGGATGGGAGGCGACGAGGGGCTGCTTCCGGTTGTCCGCCACGATCCCCTGCACTTCCCTGTCCAGAGCGAGAAGGTCCTTCTCGAGCGCAGCGAAGTTTTTTTGAAACACCTCCTTGAGGCCGGGCATTTTGCGGCTAAGCGCTCCCGCGATCGCCTTCGCCTGCTCGGCTGCCAGTTCCAGGTCGAGCCAGGTCGTAAAGGCGATCCCCTCGTGATCGTGCTTTCCTTTCGGGCCGTGGGTGTGGGTTACGGCGTCGGCCAAACCGATGTACCGGTCCGAGAAGCCGGCGGAAGTGTCCACCGTCCGGAACTGGGGGATCGTCACCTTGTCCACCCACTTCGCGTAAGTCGCTCCGTTCAGCAGGATAAGATCGGCCCTCTGGTAAGCCGAGACGGTTTCTGCGTCGGGCATCCAGTAGGCGGGGTCTGCGTCAGGAGGAGCCGGGAAATGGATCGTGGCATGTTCTCCGGCGATCCGTTCTGCGAAGTATCGCAACGGATAGTTCACCACGTAGACAGAAAGTTTGTCGGTTGATTTGCTCTCGGC
>JBFFNJ010000053.1:0-11191 GCA_041563215.1 Candidatus Deferrimicrobia bacterium
GGTTTTGAGGATCGAGAATCGTTCCTCCACCGTTTGAAACGACTCTGCCAGGGACTTTCAGGACTTTTCCGAGCATTTTGCTCTCCATATCCCTGAAGGCGGGTTCTCCTATTTTCGAAAAAATATGGACGGTCTTCATACCTGCCTCTTTTTCTATCTCCGCATCCAAGTCCACGAATTCCATCTTCAGCTTTCGTGACACCGACCTTCCCACAGACGTTTTTCCCGTCCCCATGAAACCAGTGATAACAAGACCCCTTACCTTTTCTCGCATATCCTTCCAAGGTACGACTCATACCCTTTTATGGTGTCTCCGAGAAAGTCGGCTCCAAATTTTCCGAGCAGGGACTCGGCGAGGACAAGGGCAACCATCGACTCGCCGATCACTGAAGCAGCAGGCACTGCGCAGATATCACTCCTTTCCTTTACCGCAGCAGTCTGGGAATAATCCCGAATTGAAACAGATTCCAGAGGAACGGTGAGAGTGGGTATCGGTTTCATGGAACAGCGAAGGATGAGGTCTTCCCCGTTGCTCATCCCACCTTCCAGCCCTCCTGCATTGTTTGTCTTTCTCATAAATGGCAGCCTGTATCTCTCAAATAAAAGATGTTTTCCCGGTTTGGCAAATATCCTGTCATGTACGCGTCCCCCGCCTCTTCGGGAAGATTCGAAGGCATCTCCTATTTCTATCCCTTTTATCGCGGGTATAGACATGAGAGCCATGGCGAGCTTTCCGTCCAGACGCCTGTCCCATTGTGTATAGTCTCCAAGTCCGGGGGGTATTCCAAATCCCAGGACATCAAAGGTGCCACCGACGCTGTCTCCTCGTTTTGCCGCATCACGAATGAGCTCCATCGCCTCTTGAGACTTTTTTGAATCGATCATCCTCAAGGGATCTCTATCCGGCTCTTTTTCCTGCAAACCCTCCTTGAAAACCCTCCTCCGAGACCTGACCGTCCCCACAGATGTAACGTAGCTCTTTACCCATATGTCGAACTGAGCCAGGAGCAATTTTGCCAGCGCACCTGCAGCAACCCTTCCCACTGTCTCTCTGGCCGACGCCCTTTCAAGAACGTTCCTGACATCTTCCGCTCCTCTCTTCAAAACTCCCGGGAGGTCGGCATGGCCGGGGCGGGGATTGATCACGATATCTTTATCAGCCGGACCTTTCCCGAAAGGCGCCATGATCCTTTTCCAATTCTTAAAGTCCTTGTTTTTTATGTGAATGCAAATGGGTGATCCCAGGGTCATTCCGAACCTGACTCCCGAGGTAAACTCGGCAGTGTCAGCTTCGATACCCATCCTGCCCCCTCTGCCATAACCGGCCATTCTCCTTTTGAGTTCTCGGTCCACAAACTTTCTATCAACCGGAACCCCGCTGGGGAATCCCTCAACGATTACCGTTACCCCCTTGCCATGGGACTCACCAGCCGTGAGGAATCTCACCATGGAAACTCCCTCAAAAGCTCATGAATTAAAAAAAAAGCACCTGGAACGAGCACCAGGTGCTTTCCATGCAAAAAACAAATGAATCAGATCTCCTTACTGTTCTCAATGATCTTTGGTGTGATAAATATCAGGAGCTCAGTATTATCGTTTCTCTCCGACTCCTTTTTGAAAAACCAGCCCAGGAGGGGAATCTTGTGAAACCATGGGACGGCATCAATGCTTTCGGTCCTTTGAATCTGCAGGATGCCGCCTATGACAGCGGTCTCCCCGTCTTGTATGAGCACCTGTGTATCTGCCTCGCGGCTCGATATTGATGGCACCCCGTTTACGGCGTTCCCGAAATCCGGGGTATCGTTTGCCGCATTGAGCTCCATAACGATCGTCTTGTCAGGAGTTATATGCGGGGTTACTTTGAGCTTCAGCGCCGCGTCGACAAATTCCGTCTGGGTACCCGAAGCGGAAACGGTTGAGTAAGGTATTTTTACTCCCTGCTGAATTGTGGCCTCGTTATTTGTTGTGGTCACTATCTTGGGGCTTGAAATGATCTTTCCGTTCCCCGTTGTCTCGAGAGCAGAGAGGGAAAGGTCGAGCCTGAAATCCCCCCGCAGTATACCGAAGGCTATACCCCCACCAGAGCCCTGGCCCACTGCTGCCGGAAGGTTGACCGCATAAGTGGGGAAATTGGGGTTCGGTGCCTGGGCGTCTGGGAACAGCGTCCCCGTATCATCCTGAATGCCGGAAACAAAGATACCGTCAGGCTGGCTCTGGTATCCAGCCCCCCATTGAACGCCCAGCTCTCTGGTAAACTGGGTGCTTACCTCGACTATTCTTGCCTCTATGAGAACCTGGGGTGTGGGTGTGTCGAGCTTTTTAACCAGATCCCTTACCTTCTCTATGTTTTTGGGTATGTCCTTTATGACCAGGGTGTTGGTCCGCTCATCAACCTTTGCCTTTCCTCGCCCTGACATAACTTCCTTGATCTGCCCTTCGAGTTCCCTCACGTTAGCGAAGTTGACCGGGATCGTTTCGATGACCAGTTCCTCGAGTTCCTCCTTATTCTTGATGCTCTGAAGAACCTCTTTTTCTTCTTCCCTCAATTTGCTGATCGGGGCAATTCTCAGAACATTCCCTTCGAGCTTCGCACCGAGGCCTTTTGTTTTCAGAACGATATCCAAAACCTGGTCCCAGGGAATATTGACCAGCCGCAGCGTGACCTTCCCTTTGACCTCGTCGGATGTAATGATATTCAAGTTGCTCACCTCGGCTATGATCCTC
This sequence comes from Candidatus Deferrimicrobia bacterium, assembly GCA_041563215.1. Classification (GTDB taxonomy): domain Bacteria; phylum Desulfobacterota; class Deferrimicrobia; order J040; family J040; genus WVXK01. The sequence goes on from JBFFNJ010000053.1 coordinate 2,725, forward strand.
AGCACGTTATGAATATCAGCATCTTTGAAGTCGAGGGAAATCCTCTGCCCCCTGTATACTTTCTGTTCCGTGCTATCGATAGTCACGAAGGGGGCAGCCTCTCCAACAACGGGCCTGGAGGGAGTCGCCCGTGCCTCCATTTCACTCTTCCTGACGGCCCTGTACTCGGCCACTCTGTACCCTTTTTTCTCGACCTTTTTCTCCTTTGCGAAAGAAAGTACGAGCCTCTCATCCCCCTCGTTTACATCGTATTGATGTCCCCTCTCGTATGCGACCTTGATGGACACACCATCCCCATCCCTGTTTGCATCAACCATCTTTATGGGAATGTCGAATTTGGTCGCATCGAGATGGCGGAGAAGGTTTTCAGCGATTTTGACCTTCTTTACGGTAACGATTGCGAGCCCGTCAGATCCTTTCTTTTCTATGACAGGTTTTTCCGAGTAGCTAATCACCACGTTTGACTTTTCTGGAAAATCTTCGAGATCTATCCCCGTTATTTCAGGAACGGCCGGTGAGGGCTCCACTCCCCTATCAAGACTGGTAACCTTTTCCTCTGCGCCACCCCCCACTGAAATGACGATATCGCCGTTTTCGGTGGTGACGAGAAACGGGAGGGGCAAGTCTTTTGCCGTTTCGATCATTAATCTCACTTTATCTTCCTGCTCCGCGATCTTGATACCCTGCACTTGCGGTGTGTTGACAGAAATCTGTTCTTTCCCGATAAGATTCTTTACGCCCCACAAATCCAGTATTATGCGAAAGGGATCTGAAATCTTGAAAGCATTGTAATTTTTCAATTCCCCCTGTATATTTGCCCGAATATTCGTGAAATAAGCGGTCTTGTCGATCATTATCTCCTTGAGCAGTGTCTCCTCCGCCTTTTCCTGCATATCTTTACCGCCCGCGTCCTCAGCCGCATAAACCTTCACTCCCAGGAATACAAGGAGTGTTAAAAGGACGATGAGCAGTAAAGCTTTCTTGACCAAGTCTCTCATCAAGTTCTTATGATCCATGCCTATTCTCCTCCTGGAAGTGGGAGCGTTAGTCTCTTTTCCCTCGTAACTTTCCTTCCCGTTATATCAAAGTATTCTTCGATAACGACAATTTCTTTATCGGTAATCTGCGAAATAACACCGCCGTTTTTCCCTATCTTCACTCCCTTTTTAACCGTGTAACCCTTTCCCTCATTATCTTCGATAAGGGCCAGTGTCTCATTGCTCTTCATCAGAACCCCGACAATTTTCAGTTCTCCAAGGTCAAACTTCTCAAGAGGGGTAAGGGCTCCTTTCCTCTTAACCGCAGCGGTCTCTTCCTTCAAAAAGGGCAAAAACGGGTCTTTAAGCGCCGAAGCGGTATAACCGGCAAATGTGTCTTCAACCGGCTCTTTCTGTGAGACAGGCTCCTCCGTTTTCGGCTCCTCGACTTGCTCCTGGACTTTTTTGACTACCCGGGAAGCTTTCTGCGTCTTCCCCTGCTCCCCTGAACAGCCGGTGAAAGTGAGGGAAAAAGCCACGATCGACAGAATTAATACAAAGATCCCTTAGCTTCCCATACGTTTACGTTTCATCCGTGATAATCCTTTCATTGTTCAGGCTTTTTCTCCTTAAGGAATCTGAAAGTCCTCGCGGTGCAGTTGATCGTCATGACAGCCTTGTCTCTTGAGATTACCGGCCTGTCAAAGAGCACATCGGATATATTCACGATTCTCGACAGCCTGCTCACCCGGTCAAGGAACATCCCGAAATCGTGAAAACCTCCGTTGACGGATATGTCGACCGGTATTTCCGCATAAAAATCTCTCGGCACCTATCCCTTCGGTGCGAATTTCAGGAAATCCAAGCCGCTTTCTTTACCAACATCGGATATGTTCCTCAAGAGCTTCGGTATTTCAGAAGAGTTCGGGAGCTGTTCGAGCAGCTCATTGAGCTGTACCTCCAGCTTTACCACCTCTTTTTTAAAGGTCTCGAGATCTTTGGCAATGATTCTCTGTTCCTTGATTTTTCCCTCAAGGGTCACTTTCTGCTGCTGGAGTGCATCTATTTGGGCTTTTACCGGCGTGTAGTAAAGGTAGTAGTAGCCGACGAGAACTGCCACGACCACCAAACCGTAAAGCACCGCTTTCTGCTTTGTCCCTACACCTTTCAGGGATAGCTTGTCTCTGAGCGCCATAGTTCACCCTTGTATTTAAGCTTTCAATTCGACTCTGATTTTAAAAAGCATCATCCGGACGCCCCTCACTACCTGCCTCTCGGCTGACTGAAGCTCTATTTTTCCGAATTTTTCTGTAGCGCCGAGATTGTTCATGAAGTCGGCTACCACGTAATTGTTGAGAGCGTAGCCCTGTATTTCCATGGACCGTCCAGAATAATTCAGCCTCGAAATCCATGCCTTTTCAGGAACTGTCCGGGCGAGGGTATCCATAACAATAACAGGCGCCTTCCTCCCCCTCTGGAGATTTGCCACAATATTCACTTTTTTCTGAAGCTCTTTTTTCTTTTGCTTGAACTTTTCTACTTCCCCGATCTGTTTTTGAAGCTTGGCTATTTCCTGCTTGGCTTTCTTTACATCATTCTCTAGACGGGACACCTTTGAGACGAGAACTGTTTTGTGAAAGGAGAACAAAAGGAGTATGAAAGCGATGATGGAGAGAAAGAAGACAAGGTCGACATTGATCTTCTTTTTCCTTTTGCGCTTCTGTCTTATGAGATTGATCTTTATCATCACTTGTCTCCTGGTTTTCTCATTGACAACCCCGTGACAACTGTTGCCGCCGTACCGAAGTTCCTCACGTAATCCGGACTAACCGATGACTCATCGATCATGAGTCCCTCGAGGGGATCAAATATTTCCGCTGAAATGGAGAGCTTCTCCTCAATTAATTCCTTCAGATGCCTGGCGCGGGCAGCCCCTCCTGCCAGGAAAACCTTCGTCACCAGCTTATCGGGGTACGTGGCTGCGTAGAAGTTGTAGGACCTTTGCACCTCTGTCGCTATAATGCTGGACACGTTCTTTACAACAGCATCCACCCGTTCCGGATTGAAATCCTCCAGTTCCTCTCCCTTTTTCATGTTCTCTGCAACACTGTATGAAACGCCAAACTGCCGCTGAATTTCATTGTTGTACATGGAACCGCCCATCGACACGTCCCGGGTAAAGAGAGGGATGCCCTCATCGAGGATGATGATGTTCATGAATGAGGAGCCCAGATTGACCACCATGGGAAGTTGCTCGTCCGAAATTGCCGAGCAGGCCTCAAAAGCGTTCCCAACGGCTATAGAATCAACGCCTATAATCGATGGGACGAGCCCTGCCTCTTTTATCACCGACACGTATTCCTCAACGAGATCGTTTTTGGCAGCAACGAGCAAAACATCCATCCGGGTTGGATCGTCCCGCAGTGGACCGATGACCTGAAAATCTATTTTCACATCCTTGACTTCAAAGGGTATGTACTGCTCTACCTCCCACTGAATTGATTCTTCGAGGTCCTCAGGGGTTGTCGTCGGCAGTATGACCTTTTTTATGATAACTGAATGTCCTTCAATCGACGCCGCAACGTATTTATCCCGAATTCCCAGCTCGGCAAAGCCGTTCTTTATCGTTTCCACCACCGTGCTGTGGTCCATGATCGCCCCATCGACGACGGTGTCTGGGGAGAGGGGAAAAACACCGAATTTCTGAACCTGAAACGAAACTCCCATCTCCTTCAACTTCATAATCTTGATGCTCGACGATCCGATGTCCAGCCCAACAAGCTCTTTTTTTCCGAATAGATTCATCGTTCACCACCTATTCTTCTTCATCGAAGCCAAAAACCTTATTCTTATCGGAGAGCTTCAATCCGAGGGCAAGTATTATCTTCCGCTTTGTATCCATTCTGCACCGCATACCCTTCTCAATCCTGTCTATGGTGAGCACCGACACGCTCGCCCGTCTCGCGAGTTCCGCCTTACTCATGAGTTGGCTCTCCCGTATCTTCTTAACGTTGTTCTTTTCACTGTATTTCTGGCTTTCCATTTCTCTTTTCATTTTCCCCACTTTTTACTTTGATCGGTTTCTTTTTAGAAAATCTTAACCTTCTTAGATCTTATGTCAAGTTTTTTTTAAGTGATATATAATTTATGCATAACTTAAATCAATTTATATCATATTCTTTAATTTTATACAAAAGTGCAGGATGCGATATCCCGAGGACTTTTGCCGCAAGGGGTTTTCTTCCTTCCGTCATCCTCAGGGCCTTTTTGATCATGTCCATCTCAAGCTCTTTAATGGCCTCCTTCAACGTAATTTTTTCAGGATCAAAATCCATAGTGGTAATAGCACTTTCTTTTTTTATCTCCTCACCAGGACCCGATAGATATTTCGGGGTTATGACCTCCGTTTCTGCCATGACAACGGCTCGCTCGACAACATTTTCCAGCTCCCTTACATTTCCCGGCCAATCGTATTCGGTCATCAACCTGAACGCCTCCTCGGAGAATCCTTTAATTTTCTTATCGACTTTTTGAGAGAAAATGTTAACGAAATGTTCGACCAGGGGGAATATATCTTCCCTTCGTTCCCTGAGTGGTGGCATATGAATTACCAGCTTGTTGAGCCTGTAAAAGAGATCCTCCCGGAAACTGCCTCTCGCAACCTCCTCATTTAACTTCTTCGACGTTGCAGCAATCACCCTTACATCGACTGAACGGCTTTCTGTATCCCCCACACGTCGAATTTCCCCCTCCTGAAGAAATCTGAGCAGCTTCGCCTGAACAGGCATCGACAGCTCCGGAATTTCATCGAGGAACAGGGTTCCCCCGTCCGCCTCTTCGATTAGGCCCTTCTTGTCGTGCCGGGCATCGGTAAAAGCCCCCTTCTTGTATCCGAAGAGTTCCGTTTCGATGAGGTTTTCAGGAAGCGCAGCACAATTTACGGGAACGAAAACACCCCTCTTTCTTTCACCACTGAAGTGGAGGGCCCTTGCCACCAGCTCCTTACCCGTACCCGACTCTCCGGTGATCAATACCGAAACATCATAATCCCTGCCTTTCTCGACGAGGGAAAACACCTCTTCCATCGGTTTGCTTCTCCCGATAATTCCCTCAAAGGAGTATTTCCTCTCCAGCTCCCTCTTCAGTCTCTCGTTCTCCTCCCGCAGCGCCCTCTCGTCGAGGGCTTTCTTGATGATGACGAGGATTTCATCTATGTCGAAAGGTTTCGAAACATAGTAGTACGCCCCTTTTTTTACTGCCTTGATAACGGTCTTGATCGTTCCAAACGCAGACATCATTATGATGATCGACTTTATGCCTCTTTCTGTTGCATTTTCAAGGAACTCCATTCCGTCCATCTCGGGCATTTTTATATCTGCCAGCACAAGGTCGCAGGGATCAGACTCGAGGATTGCAAGACCCTCTTTGCCGTTCTCCGCAGTTCTTACTTCGAAGCCTTCCTTTTCAAGAACCCTTTTCAGGACATCCCGCACATTCACCTCATCATCCATGACAAGAATTTTGTGCTTCAATTTTCACCCCCCGCTTTCCTTCGCAAAAATTCTACAAAAAGTAGTTTCCCTGCAAGGTCACCGCTTCGCAGATATGGGCAGGTATACCCGGAACAGGGACCCCTTCCCTTCGGCGCTCTCAAAGGATACATAGCCGTCGTAGGAATCGAGGATGGCCGTGGTAACCGATAATCCGAGCCCCGTTCCTTTTCCTGGATCCTTCGTCGTAAAGAAAGGATCAAAGATTTTATCCTTCTCCTCCTCTTTGATCCCCGTCCCCGTGTCAGCAATTTCAACAACGACGAAGCGGTCTGCCCATCTCTCCTTGCGAATCCCCCTGTTCATCCTCATACGTGCAAAGTTAATCTCGGGGGGATCCGTCCTCCTTCTCCTTACCTGCTGAACTTCTTCTCCTCCGGCTTCTCTCTGTTCAAGATAGGTTCGAATGGTGAGCGTCCCACCCCCGGGCATCGCGTCTGCCCCGTTCATGAAGAGGTTTAAGAGAACCTGCCTGAGCTTGCCGGGGTCTATGGAAGCTTTTGGCACGTCATCAAATTTCTTATCAATCGTGATCCTTTCGAAAATCTTCCTGTAGGAAAGCGATCGAATGATGTCTCCAATAATCTCGATGACATCAGCCTCCTCGACTTTACGAACCCCGATCCGGGAGTGGGCAAGGAGTTCCCTCAATATCCCTTCGATTCTCTCCGATTCATCATGAACCCTCCCGAGACAATCCCTCTGCTCGTCGCTTACCCCGGTGTTTCTCAACATGTGTGCAACATATCCCTTTATTGCCATGAGGGGATTACCCACCTCATGCGCTATCCCCGAGGAGAGCCTTCCTATCGTAGCCATTTTTTCAGCCCGGATAACCTGGGCACGGGACAGCTTCAACTCTTCATTCGTTTTCTCCAGCGCGTCAACCATTTCCTCCAGGTCCCTTCGATGTCCCTCCAGCAGGTCGAGTGCATTGTTCAGAGCTTCCCCAAACCGTCCCAGCTCATTTGGCGGCATGTCCCTGACACGCATGTCCCTGTCCCCCCCTTCAATTTTCCCAACCACCTCGATGAGACCGGACAGGGGAAGGGCAATTTTTTTTCTGAAAACAAAATAGGCAAAGAAGAAAAGCACGAGGACATACAGAAAAGATGTCGCCCCCACAATCAAACCCACTCTGCTAAAGTCTCCGAGTCCTTGCAAATCGAATTCAAAGGCGTATATCTGCCCTGCCCCCTCCGACAGGAAAACGGGTATAAGGATCTCACCCCTTTTCCCCCGCGAGCGCGAGATTGCGCGCCCTGCAAAGAGAGCCCTCTTTTCACTATCTTTCAGCCATGGCGTTTGGTTTTCCCCGAGCACGGTATCCGCCGGAATTTTCCTGCCTCTAAAACCCGGATAGGCACTGCCAATCTGTTCCGAAAAGAGCAAAACTCCCGCATCGCCTTCGGCCCTGAATATCCCATGAACCGACGAGTTGAGTGATTCTGTGAGGAGGGAAAGGAACCCGGCCGTGTAATTCCGCCACCTCAAACCGGTTGCGTAACTGAAAAGCAAAAGCTGGAACAAAAGAGCCGTTGAAAAGATGATGGCAAGGGCAACAGGGATACCCTTCCTTATACCGAGGGTCTTTCCGCTTTCCTTAATGCCCGGCAAATCTATATAGCCCCCTTGATGAAAGAAGACCAAAACGAAACATGAACAATTCTGCTTCAGAGTATTCTACAAATTCGACTCATTTGCATCAAGCAGGAAAAGGAGTTGCAGAATCAGACTCTCTTTAAAAATCCTCACGTAACTGTATTTTACGTCCTGACTTGTCGATGAACTCAGAAAGAGGCTAAAGCGGAGGAGTTATGAAACCGGAGAGCGGGAAAAACCGAAGAAAGAAGTTTTACATAGACAGGAAAATTCAGCTGGGGATCACCGTCAGGTTTCTCGCTATTTTCCTCGCCTTCATCTTCCTGACCACCTGTGCCGTATTTATTCCATCGTCGATCAAACTCTTAAGCCATGCCCCCGCCGAAGAACTTATCAAGCCTGCAGAGGAGTTTTTGATCCTGAAAAGCAGGGTGTGGCCGATGGCATTGGTCGTAATGCTTGCGGCGGTGGTGTACACCGTAATTTTTTCCCACAGAATCGCGGGACCCATTCAGCGATTGAACTCCGAGCTGAGAAACATTCTTTCCGGAAACTACCCGGAAAGAATACGGTTGAGGAAAAAAGATTATTTCAAGGAAACGGCATCACTGCTCGAAGAGCTAGCGCAAAAAATGTCGGCGGGAAGGAACCACACTTGTTCATTCGAAGCAGCTGACATTGAAAAACAGATCGATAAGATCAAAAGATCCATCCTGGAGCCGGGGGCCGACAAGGAAGTGCTCGATGAGCTGGATACGGTGCGATCAATGCTGAAGGGCCAAAAATGATCCTGAGATTTCGGGGAGAAAAATCGAAAAAGGGATTCACCATCATCGAGCTGTCGATCGTACTCGTGATAACGGGAATACTTGCAACACTGGCAGTGACCACGTACTCCGCACTGACAAAGAAGGCAAAAAGGGTCCAAGCAAAAATTGCCCTGAAACACCTTGCCAAGGCCGAGTATATTTATTTCTCAGAACACGACAGCTATACCGACGATTCCATCGTGCTTGACTTCGATCCCATCGTGTACGACTATTACACGATCTCCGTTGAGGCATCGCAGCATGACTTCACGGGAAAAGCGGAGGGGAACCTGGACTCAGACAGCACTCTCGATACCTGGGTAATCCACAAAGACGGAAATCCCGTCTCCCTGATCCTCGATTAGCGCTAGAAGGAAAAAAATTGGATGGCAAAGCTCCGGAGGATGATATCGGAGACAACCGCTCCCCCGGCCAGGAAAGGTCCAAAGGGAACGGCCGTTTTCAAGTCCCCCTTTTCTTTCACCATGAGGTACACGCCGAACAGCGTCCCAATCACCGATCCTATGAA
>JBFFNJ010000054.1:0-11174 GCA_041563215.1 Candidatus Deferrimicrobia bacterium
GAGGCCCGATTCCCAGTCTATCTTGATGCCCCCGAGGTAAAGCTCCCTCCCCTTTACGAGCCTGTGGGCATCATAGCCCAGGCCAACACGGAACTCGCCTGTATACGTCCCCAGGAGAGACTTTACCACCGTCATATCGTGGGGAGATGTAATCTTGACGTTTTTCTCGCCTCCCCGTAACAAAAACACGGGGTATCCCGCTAACTCCACCATCTGCGCCTCGTCGGTGCAATCCAGGCCGCGCTCCTTTGCATTCCTGGCCGACTCTCTCAATATATCGGCTCTGAAGGCCTGGGGGGTCTGGGCCCTGAAGTGATGGTTCCTTTGAACGGTTTTCTCCACCTTCTTTCCGTCCGCCGAGTGCTTCAGGGAGTCGGAAACCGGTATTGCAGGGATGACAGCACCTTTCTCCTTGGCCGCGCTTACAAGCTCCTCAATCGTTTCAACGTCAATGAGTGGTCTAACAGCGTCATGGACGAGGATAACGGCAGGCGTCTCTTTGACCGCTTCGAGCCCCGAAAGTACAGACAGATGTCTGGTTTTTCCGCCGGGAACTACGGCCGAGACCTTCCTGTAGGAAAAAATCGTATCGAGTACCGAACCCGGAAGCGAAGGGGGCACAACGGCGACGATGGACTCAATGGACGGTGCCGCAGCAAAAGCAGCCAGGGAGTACTCTATGACCATCTTTCCGGCCACCGGGAAAAACTGCTTCGGCACACCGGAACCGAATCTCTCCCCGCTGCCTCCCCCGACTATTATCGCAACTGCAGACACTTAAGATCACCCGTTATCAAAAAAAAAGGGAAAGCACCCTGCTTCCCCTAATATACCCTGTTGTGGCTACACGCTGCCGCTAAAAATTTATATATCTGCTTATATCCTTCTCGACATAATCCTCACTAACCTTTTTGGCAATTGAAATCTCCTTTACGAGCAAGCTTCTCGCAGTATCGAACATTCTCCTTTCACCGAAGGAAAGGGCCTTGTCGTTCTTTAAAAGCGACAGGTTCCTCAGGACTTCTGCTATATCGCGAAGGGAACCGCTCTTGAGCTTTTCCATGTAGTGGCGATATCTCCTGTTCCAGGGCTGATTGTTGCTGTTGGCTTTTCTCTTTCTTAAAATGCGGTATATTTCTTCTACTTCCTTGGTATTTATGACCTTTCTGAGCCCCACCTGTTTCACGTTTTTCACAGGAATCAGAATCGTCGTCTCCGTGTCCAAAATTCTCAGTACGTAAAATTCCTCCCTCTTTCCGGAAAAAACCCGTTTCTCTATCTTTTTTATTGCGCCCACACCGTGACCGGGATAAACGGCCATTTCGCCCTTTTTAAATTTCATCGAACACCCCCCACCTATTTTAAAAAAAACCCCTTTTTGTATTTAAAAAAAGGGGAAAGTTGTGGTATGTATTTGTAGTATTTACGGGTAAATGCAGTAAAAGGAGACTTGGTAATTTTCAATCCTTTCAAAGCCATATTACATTAACATATCAATTATAATACGAAGTTTTACAACAGTCAAGATTTGGAGGCAAAATTATGCCCACGGTGAGTTTTATTACCCTGAGATCGGGGCCGGAGAAGAACCTTTTACAGAAACTCGATACCACGGTCGAACAAAAATGTAATCCTGACCTCGTAAAAAAGGGGGAAATGGTGGCCTTGAAAACACATTTCGGAGAAAGGGGGAATCTGTCGTTCGTGCGTCATCAATTCATCCACCAGATAGTCGAAATCATCAAAAGAAGGGGGGGGAAACCCTTCCTTACCGACACCAACACCCTCTACATCGGCACCCGCTCCTGTGCCCCGGACCATATAATGACAGCCTTTTACAACGGCTTCGGCCCCCTTACAACGGGCGCTCCCGTCATAATCGGTGACGGCCTGAGGGGAGAAAGCAAGGTAAAGGTGGAGGTCAACGGAGAATACGTGAAAGAGGCGGTCATCGGCGAAGAGGTTTTCAACGCCGACGCCATGATTGCCGTATCACACTTCAAAGGGCACGAGTTGACGGGGTTCGGTGGAGCAATAAAGAACCTCGGCATGGGGTGCGCCGCCCGGGAAGGAAAACTCTTCCAGCACTCAACCGTCTCTCCCTACGTGGTCCCTGCCGGTTGCATTGCATGCGGCAGGTGTGTCGCCGTTTGCCCGGTGAGTGCCATTACCATCGCGGCGGATTCGGCAAAAATTGACCCGGCCATCTGCATAGGATGCGCCGACTGCATAGTCATTTGCCCGGAAAAAACCATTGAGGTCAACTGGAACGAGGCGACGGAGTCGGTGATGAGAAAGATGGCTGAGTACGCCCGCGGCGCAGTAATGGGAAAAGAGGAAAAGACCATGTACATAAACTTTATCACACAGGTGAGCCCCCTGTGCGACTGTTACGGGTTCAACGATGTCCCGGTAGCCCCGGATCTGGGCATTTGCGTATCAACCGACCCGGTGGCGATAGACCAGGCTTGCATGGACCTGATCATCGAGAGTCAGCGAGGAATCGACCCGTTTAAAAGTGTTCACCCTCATGTCGACTGGCAGATCCAGCTCGAGCAGGGTGAAAAGATAGGACTCGGAAGCAGGAAGTACGACCTGGAGACAATTGATTGAGCAACATGCTCGTTTTGAGGTGGTACCGCGGAGTTCACGGTTCCCCGCCGTTCTTTTCTCACCCAATCCCCCCTGCATGAGGGCAACCAGCAGAAATCGAGCGTATGACAGTCCAGCGGGATCTTTGCAGGACAGATGTCTGGCATCAGGCGATTTCTCTCAAAGACTCCCGCAGGCGCTCGAAAAAGACGTCGATCTCCTCAACGGTGTTGTAAAAATGGGGAGAAACCCTGATGCCCCCCCCTCTCGGGGAAACAACCACTTTTTTCTCGAGCAGTTTTTTCCACAGAACCTGGGGATCTGTATCTGGCACTATGAACGTGAAAATGCCGGACCGCTCCATTTCTTCTCTGGGAGTTATCACTTCCCACGAAGGTTCGGTTGTCAGAAAGAGATAGTCGATCAGCTTTTTCACCTCACTGTATATCGCAGTGACGCCAAGATCCTGGATCAGTTCAAGCGATCTGTTGAATACCGCTATCGACAGTGCATTCAGCGAACCCGCCTCGAACTTTTTTGCCGTATCGTCCAGGGTAAAATCGATCCGTTCGAAATCGAATCTGTTTTTTACCGAATGCCAACCGTATTCGATCGGCCGTATCATGTCCATCACCCTTCTCGAGACAAAGAGACACCCGATACCTTCGATCGAAAGCAGCCACTTGTGGCCATCGGCAGCAAGAAAATCTATGTTGTATTCTTCCACGTCCATGGGTATGACACCGAGCGACTGGATTGCGTCAACGAAGAAGAAAATACCCCTTTTCCTGCAAAAATCACCTATCCTTGCCAGATCGTGCCGAAAACCGTTGATAAACTCCACGGAACTGATAGAAATGAGGATGGTTTTCCTATCGACAGCAGCGAAAATCTTATCGGCAGGAACTCTCCCCTCTTCGGGCTGCACCATGCGGACCTCCACCCCCTTTTCCCTGAGTGCGAGCCAGGGATAGAGATTTGCGGGAAACTCGTAGGCCGTCGTTACGACGTTTGAACCTTCAGACCATGGAAAGCCACCGGCGATGAAGGAAATGCCTTCTGACGTGTTTTTTACAAATGCCACCTCTTCCGGCGAACTCCCTATGAGTTTTGCAAACAAAAACCTTCCCCTGTCCGATATGTCCTTCCATCCCCTCGGATTGAGAGCCCCGTAGTTTGCATACTCCCTCAACTGCTCGACGCCGGCTCTTTTTGCACTCACCGGTATGGGGGCCACGCCGGCATGGTTGAGATAGATCACGTTTTTCGCTACGGGAAACTCCCTCTGCCGTATTTTTTCTCTATTCATAAGCAATCCTCTTTCCGTTTCAGATCTTCTTTAGGAAGTCACGGTCGCCGCCCTGGTCACCCGGAAGGCCACATGCCGTGAGGATCCTAAAAGTCAGTTTAAGACAGTTTGAAATGGATTCACAACCTGAAGCGCCCGTTCTTCGAGAAAGAGTTTTCCTTAATGGCGGATCGTCCTTTTCTCCTAATGGGCACTCTCGGGAAACTTTTGTACTATAATTATAGAGATGGGCAGAGAAGAGGAGAATATACTGCGGTTCAGCAGAAATATCCTCATCGAAGAGGTCGGGCCGGAAGGGCAGAGAAAAATCCGTTCGTCTTCCGTCCTCGTCGTGGGGGCCGGAGGGCTCGGTTCCGCTGTCCTTTTCTATCTCGCCGCGGCAGGAGTAGGGAAAATAGGAATCGTTGACCATGACAGGGTAGACATGACAAACCTGCAACGACAGATACTCTATCAGGAAAAAAACGTGGGGGAAAAGAAGACGGAGGTAGCGGCCAGGAGGCTCAAAGCGCTTCATAGCGATACCGTCATAGAAACCTATCCCGAACGGATAAATACGGAAAACGTTTTTGATATCATCGGCGGATACGAAATCATCGTGGACGGAACAGACAGTTTTGAAAGCAAGTATCTTTTGAACGACGCCTGTGTCATAGCAGGAAAAAGACTCATACACTGCGGGATTCTCAGGTTCGGGGGGCAGTTTTTCACGGTGATCCCGGGGGAATCAGGCTGCCTTCGGTGTGTCCTTCCCGAAATCCCGCTGAGAAAGGACTCGCCCGGCTGCCAGGAATCGGGGATCCTCGGATCCGTGGCAGGATTGTTCGGCTCGATACAGGCGACAGAGGTTCTCAAACTCAAAACGGGCGCGGGAAGGCCTCTGACGGACAGGGTCATGTACCTGGACTGCCTCGACTGGACCGTACGTTTCGTTGAGTTCAAAAGAAACGACAGCTGTCCCGTATGCGGCATGACCCCCTCAATAACCAGGCCTCTCTCCCCGATTTCGTACGGCGAGGCGTGCACCGGTTGAGAAAAGGGACGATGACGGAAAAGATAAAAGCAATAATCATGTTTTCCGGGGGGCTTGATTCGACCCTGGCGGCAAAGCTCATGCTCGATGAGGGTATAGAGCTCCTGGCGCTCCACCTGACCTCCCCTTTCTGCACCTGCGACAGGAGAACCAGCGGCTGCAGGTCGACATCGGTCCTTATGGCGGAGAAGCTCGGGATAAGAATGGTCACCCTTCCCAAGGGAAAGGATTACTTCGATATCATAAGAAATCCACGGCACGGATACGGGTCTGCCCTCAACCCCTGCATAGACTGCAGAATATTCGGGCTGAAGAAAGCAAAGCAAAGGATGGAAGAGGAGGGTGCCAGGTTCATCGTCACGGGGGAAGTCCTCGGCCAGCGACCCATGTCCCAGATGCGTGATGTGCTGCGGTTCATAGAGAGAAAAAGTGACCTGGAAGGGCTCCTTTTGCGACCTCTCTCGGCAAAGCATTTCCCCCCCACCATCCCCGAAATTGAGGGCTGGGTCGATAGAAACAACCTTCTCAGCATCGCAGGAAGGTCCAGAAAAGAGCAGATGATGCTGGCAGAAAAATACGACCTCAAGGACTACCCGTGCCCTGCAGGGGGATGCCTGCTCACCGACAGGATGTTTGCGCCCAGATTGAAAGATCTCTTCGAGCATTGCGATACCATCGAAAACTATGAGTTCAACTTATTGAAGGTGGGAAGGCACCTGAGGCTCGGTTCGGGCGAAAAGCTGATCATTCCCAGGAGCGAAGCTGAAAACACAAAGCTCCAAACACTGGGGAAAGGGAGAATCGTCCTCGTGTGCCCCGAGGGTTTTCCCGGCCCCGTGATCGGCGTGGAAGACGCAAATTCGGAGCTTCCCTACAGGGAAATTGCCCTCTCCTTTGAACGATACGCCAAAAGAGCAAAAGAGCCTTACCCGGCATCGATACAATACCCGGATGGAAAAAGAGAAGATGTCTCTTTCGCCAAAGTAAGAAATGCGGGTCCCGAAGAACTCGAAAGATATCTCATACGGTAGGCAGGCAGAATGGATAAAAAGGTCTCGGATAAACTGGTCAAGCTCAGGGAGATTTTGAGAAACATGGGCTCCGTCATCGTCGCATTCAGCGGGGGAGTGGACAGTACCTTTTTGCTCAAAGTAGCAATAGACACCATCGGGAAAAGGGCGGTTGCCGTCACGGCAACCTCCTCTACCTATCCCTCTTTCGAACTTAAACAGGCCAGATCCCTCGCCGCATCGTTCGCGGCACGTCACATCATCATCGAATCGGAGGAATTAGACATTCCCGAGTTTCGAGATAACCCACCGAACAGGTGTTATTTCTGCAAAAAGGAGTTGTTCGGCAAGTTGATAAAAATCGGTGAAACAATGAACATTTCATGGGTTGTCGACGGCAACAACAGCGACGATCTTTTCGATTTCAGGCCCGGAAGGGTTGCGGCGGAGGAGCTTGGAGTTCGAAGCCCACTTGTGGAAGCCGGCCTCGTCAAAGATGAGATACGGATGCTCTCCCGGCAGCTCGGTATTCCCACGTGGAACAAGGGGTCGTACGCATGCCTCTCATCGCGGTTCCCATACGGGAATGAAATCACCGAGGAGGGCCTCAAAAAAATAGAGGCATGCGAGGCTTTCCTCATAGAAAAAGGGTTCAGGCAGTTCAGGGTCCGGCACCACGACAAAGTTGCCCGAATCGAAGTCGGGCAGGACGAGATGGAGAAATTTCTTGACCCTCTCCTCAGGAAGAAGGTCTCGGAACGATTCAAAGAACTCGGGTTTACCTTCGTCTCCCTCGACCTCGACGGATACCGGGCGGGAAGCATGAACGTGACGATAGAGGGGGATGCCCACCGCGCGGGGGAAAAAGGCTCTTAGTTCTCCACGGTACAAGCCGTCAGGACCTGTTTCTCGAGGCTGCGCAAGCCTCACTCTTTGGGTCGATCGATACCCTTCTCGCTGCAGTCAGACACATCTCCCCGCACTTCCCTAACCGCATCCTTGAGAATATCCCCTATCACCTCTATATTTTCAAGTGCTCCCTTTGGAGAACCGGGAAGATTGATTACGATGCTATTGCCTTTGATTCCGCAAATCCCCCTTGAAAAGGAGGCATAGGCTGTTTTTGAAAGGCTTTCTTTTCTCATGATCTCTGAAAAGCCCGGGATGTGTCTGTCTATGACCGAGAGGGTAGCCTCGGGTGTCACGTCCCTTGGTGACAGGCCGGTGCCGCCCGTTGTCACCACGAGGTCAACTCCCTCATCATCAATAGCCTTGCAGATAGCGTCACCTATCGCGCCGGCATCATCGGGCACGATGGCGGACCCGACCACGAGAAATTCCTTTCCCGCAAGGAATGTTGCAACCGACGGCCCCGACAGGTCTTCTCTCTCCCCGAGGAATGACCTGTCACTCACGGTTATCACGAAAGCGGTAAACATCTCATTCAAGTGCAACCCTGTCTCCCGGCCTCACCATACCCCCTCTTAAAACTTTCGCAAATATTCCCTCCCGGGGCATGATACAGTCGCCGGCTGAAAAGTATATGGCACATCGATCGTGACATTCCTTTCCGATGTGGGTCACTTCCAGGAGCGCATTCTCTCCGAGCCGGATTTTTGTACCCACACCGATAGCGAGCAGCGAAATACCCTCGACGGTTATGTTTTCAGCAAAGTACCCGGGAGAAAGCTCGAGGCCGCCTGAGGCTCGCATCTTATCGATCGAATCAATGGAGAGGAGGCTGACCTGTCTCGTGCCTGGGCCTGCGTGCGCATCGCCTGCAATACCGCTCCCCTCAACGAGGGAAACAGAATCTACGTTTTCTTTCCGCGTTCCTTTTTTTCCGCTGATTGATACCGCAACGACCCTGCCAGACATGGCTCACAACTTTAAGATGTTCGTCTTGAAGATGAGCTTCTCGTACTCTTCACCGTCGTCTGGATATGTTGCGTGTCCAAACTTTATGTAGACCTTGATGTCCTTCCCCTCTTCCCTGATCGCCCCGATCTCATCTTCTATGGACTTCTTTATCCTTGGTATCGCACTTATCTTGCCGTCTTCGGCCTGAGGCAATATGATGCCAAATTTATTTTCACTGATTCTCGCAACCACGTCATACTCGCGCAGGGTTCCCCTTATATTCCTGGCGATACGCTTAATGATGCGGTCTCCCTTCCACTTCATGTAAAATTCCTCAAAGCTCATATGGGGTATTATTTCGCAAATCATCAGGACGAGTTTGCTGCTGAACCTCTTGGCCCGGTTCAGCTCGGTTATGAGCCGGGCCTGGAAATACTTGAGATTTGGCAACCCCGTCACATCGTCTATGTTTTTCAGCTTTTCATTTCTCTCGAAGGTTATGGCATTTGAAACCGCCTTTTCTGCATACCTGATAAACTTTTCAAAATTATTCAGGTCCTCATTCGTAAAGGGCACGGGGTAAAAAGTCTTTTGCGTGAACTTGTCAAAAATGGTTGCTGTCCCGATGACATCCACCCCCTCCTTCAGGGGATAGCAAATAAACGTCTTCGCATAGCCATCGAACTTCTTGTACTGGTCATCTTCGCCAATATCCCGGACGATGATCGGATTGCCACTTTTCAATACCTCCACCACCACCGCCCTGTCGAGTTGAAACAGCATCTTCTGTACATCCTCTCCCTTCAGGCCGTAGAACTCCCTTATCGTGTATTTGCCGCTGTCTTCGTCATACAACCGCAACACACAGCTCTCTGCCTCCATGATCAAGGAAGCAGACGTGGCAACAAGCTTGAGCAGCCTGTCCAGGTCGAGAGTGGAAATAATGTTGACCCCGGCTTCGTTGATGGCCGCTATCTTGGTCATGCGCTCGGAAATAGTTTCCTCTTTGATGGCTATTGAAACGACATCAGCAAGCTGATTGATCGCCTCACCCGCCGCGGCGATTTTCTCCGGGGGGAGGCCGGCTTCTGATACACTCTGGACAGAGACGACCCCGAGCATCTCCCCCATCGTGTTCAAACCGAAGGCGTGGTATTCAGCCTTCAGCCTGCTATCGGCGGGCCTGTTCACCTCCCTCATGGAAACCACACGTTTTTCCACAAGAGACAGGGCATCCACCGTTCCCGAAGCCGAGAAGCGCACGGAATCAATACCCCCCTGGTACCGAATTGTGGAGCCCCTGAGGAAAAATTCATCCACTTCCCTGTCGAAGAGAAGAACGGAAACTACCGAGTTGTTAAGATATTTGGAAAGGAGATCGGTAAACTCTTTAATCTTTAAATCAATGCTGGTGGAAGAGCGTATTATCTCTTTGGATTTATTCTGAAAATCCTGTGCCATCCTCAGCCTTTTTCTATCGATATTTTGATCTTCACGACGACTTCAGTACCCTCGTTGTTTGAAAAGACCGCGGGAATTACCGCACCCCCTTGATGAGAAATGTATGGATCCTCGAGTCTAACGAACGTGAGCCCCTCTCCCTCAACGGAAACTCCCACGTTGCCAAAACCGACTTGCTCCTGCCCTGGCGCCTCTTCTTCTTCAATCTCTATTTCATCGAGCAGACTCCGTATATCTCCATCTTCCCCTTCCAGTTCCGGCATCTCATCGAATTCTATCGCCTCGGAAAAACCGAGCTCTTCCGGGGATCCCATCTCACCCTCCGCCCCCTGCTCTTCAAGGAGCATCTCGCCGGCCCCATCCTGTATTTCGCCCTCTGCAGACAGCTCCCCAAAGTTTATGTTCATTGAGGAATCCGACGGAAGCTCTTCCAGATCCTCTATCTCTTCGATCTCCTCCTGTTCGCTCACGAACCTTTGGTCTATTTCTCTCCCCACGAGCTCACCTATGTCTTCTTCGGAAAAACTTCCGATCTCAGATTCCAGAAGGAGCGTCTTCCTGAGATGGTTGAATACCATCTTGGCAATTTCCATCAGAGTATCTTTTACACCCTCCCCCGTAATGGCTATCGCGCTGAAATAGGGCACGCCGTTTTCATTCAGGTGACTGTTCATCTCCTCAATTGACATGATGTTTTTGAGGTCACGCTTGTTATACTGCACGACGAAGGGGAGTTCCTCGATATTTTTCCCGTAAGACGCCAGGTTCTCCTTAAGATTCCGAAGGCTCTCAATATCGCTGTCAAGCATGTTCACCTGCGAGTCAGCAACGAAAACTACCCCATCCACACCCTGGAGGACGAGCTTTCTCGTCTGGTTGTAAAATACCTGGCCCGGGACGGTATAGAGATGGAATCGAACGGTAAAGCCTTTTATCTTGCCGAGTTCAACGGGGAGAAAATCGAAGAAAAGCGTTCTGTCCGTTTCCGTGGGAAGGGAAATGAGTTTCCCCCTCTGATCGGACTGCAACATCGAATAGATCGACTCGATATTCGTTGTCTTCCCCGAAAGCCCGGGACCGTAATACACGATCTTTGCGCTTATTTCTCTAGCAGCGTAATTGAACAGTGCCATTGAAACCTCTTCCAAATATTTAGTATCGTTTGAACTTTTCCCAATCCTTTTCTCAGAATACTTTTACCACATATACGCATTTTTTTTTAACATCATTTTACCGCCAGGGATATTAAAACCAGCAGTCACGGAGCGGGCGTATCCAATTTACTGCAAAGTGCCCACGCTGCCCGGAATTATGCGAAGGTCTGCAGCTCTTCATTTCCCCTGCAGGGAACCGGGCATCATTTTTCATCGGCAACTGCTTCCGCTTCCCTCTTCGCCTCCTCCATCACCTTATCGGTCACCTGGCCGGTCGCCTCCTCATAGTGGGAAAACTTCATGGTAAACACGCCCCTTCCCGAGGTGAGAGCCCTTAAATCCGACGAGTATCTCAAGATCTCTGCCATAGGAACCAGCACCCTGACAACCTGGTGCCTTCCATGTGCCTCCACTCCAAGGACCCTCCCCCTCTTGCTGTTCATATCGCCGATGACATCCCCGATGTTCTCTTCGGGGCAGGTTACCTCAACCTCGATTATGGGTTCAAGGAGCACGGGACTTGCCTGCTCCATCCCCTTCTTGAACCCCAACGATGCGGCAATTTTAAAAGCCATCTCTGACGAATCGACGGTATGGTACGAACCGTCGTAGAGAGTAACACGAAGGTCAACGACCGGATAGCCCGCAAGGAAGCCCTCGCTCATCGCTTCAAGGACTCCTTTTTCAACGGCGGGGATATACTGCCGGGGCACCACCCCCCCGACAATCTTGTTGACGAACTCGAAGCCGGCTCC
>JBFFNJ010000055.1:0-10996 GCA_041563215.1 Candidatus Deferrimicrobia bacterium
GGCTTTTCGCGCGAACTCCCTCGTGTACTCGTCGAGACCCCCACTCCCCTCGTAGAGGACGCCCCTGCTGTCCAGGATGTAGATGCGCTCCTTGGCCTCTTTCTCAGAGAGCCCCTCGCTTACGAGGGCGCTGTAGATCTGCCGCGTCACGCCGATCCCCCCCGCGCCGGCACCGTAAATCACGTACACCTGGTCCCTTAGCTTCTCCCCCTTGATCCTCATCGCCCCGCTTATGCCGGCCAGGGTCACCGCCCCCGTTCCCTGTATATCGTCGTTGAACGACGGCAGGTCTGACCGGTACGCGTCGAGAAGGGTGAAGGCGTTCTGCTTGCTGAAATCCTCCCACTGCAGAATCGCGTCGGGGAAGTTTTTCTGCACCCCCCGGACGAACTTTTCGATAAAGGCAAAGTACTCGTGCCCCCGCTGCCTCTCGCCCCTGATGCCCACGTACATGGGGTCGTTCAAGAGTTCCTCGTTGTCGGTACCCACATCGAGGGTAACGGGAAGGCAGTTGGCAGGATTTATCCCCGCACCGGCAACGTAGAGCGACAGCTTACCGATGGGAATGCCCATCCCGCCCACACCCTGGTCCCCGATCCCGAGAATACCCTCCGAGTCGGTTACGACGATCATCTCCACGTTCTTGTACGGGAGGGACTCGAAGATGTCGTCGATCCTGTCGATGTTGTCGGGCGAGAGAAATACCCCCCGGGTAAACCTGAATATGTGGCTGTACTGCTGGCAGGCGAGACCGACGGTGGGTGTGTACACGATCGGGATCATCTCCTCGAGGTAATCGAGGATGAGCGCGTAGAAGAGCGTCTCGTTCCTGTCCTGGAGAGACCGTAGAAAAATGTACTTTTCCATGTCCGACGGCTTCGCGGAGAAGTTCTCATAGCTCCTCAAGACCTGCAGCTCAAGCGTGGAAACGGCGCTCGGCAAAAAACCGTCGATCCGGAAAAGCCTCCTCTCCTCGTGGGTGAACGCGGCCCCCTTGTTGAGAACGGGATTGTGAAGTAATTCAAATCCACCGGAGTCGATCTCGTACACATCCTGGCCTATTTCATCCTTCAGGATCTTGAAACGAAGCATGACAACCTCCTGTCCGTATTCGTGCACGTTAATAGGGATACACCGGGGATCAAAGCGCTTACGCGTTTTATTATATACGATAAAAACTGGGGAGGGGAGAGCGCCGCGGGCCGAAAAGGACGGGTATCTCCCGGCCAGCAGATTGCTTACGCCCGGGGAAATTACGCTCCCGGCGAATCGTGCATGATTTCGATGCCGTCGACCCTGAGGTTTTTCACCGCCGAATCATCCCTGAGATGGGCAAGCAGCGCTTTCACGCACTGCGAGTCGAACTGGAACCCCGCATTTTTCCACAACTGCCGGACCGCCTCTCTCCGGGAAAGGCTGCTCCGGTAGAGCCGGTCAGACGTCATCGCATCGAAGGCATCGGCAACCGCCATGATCCGGGCCTCGATGGGGATGGCCTCCCCGGCAAGGCCGTCGGGATACCCGCGCCCGTCGACTCTCTCATGGTGATGCCGGACGCCGGGGCAGAGTCGCCTGAGCGAGTGCATCGGCCTCACGATGTTCTCACCGATCACCGGGTGGGTCTTTATGACCTCGAAATAGCCATCGGGCGATTTGAGCGTTGCGTTGTGGAGGATGGTGTCGGGTATGCCGATCTTCCCGATATCGTGCAGCAGCGATGCCTCCTTTACCAGCTTCACGACGTACTCGGGCAGCCGCAACTGCGCGGCTATGCCCCCGGAGAGCTCGGACACCCTCTTTGAGTGCCCGTTCGTGTAGATATCCCTCGCCTCGACGGCGGTGGCAAGCGAGGAGATGCTTTCGAAATAGGTCTTCTCCATGCTCTTGCGCAGCTCCGCATTGTCGATAGCGGTCCCTATCTGCGCGGCAAGGTTCTGCAGCATCAGGACATCGTCGCCGTTTATCGTCCTGTTCTTCGGGCCGAACCCTTCGCTTCCGGAATAGCCGCGTCCCGACGCAACCGTCAGCACGCCGAACACCGAGTATGACCTGATGAGGGGAACGGACACGCTGTCCCCGAAGAAACGCTGGAACTCGCGCAGCCCCCTCTCACTCCTGACGCCGTCCCCGCCGCGGTGAAGAACCAGGGGGCGTGCACAATCGATGACCCGGCCAAGCAGCTGCTTTCCCACCACCGGGAAAGAGGACTCCTCGCCGGGGTAAAGGCCGACGTGGGAAATGATCCGGAGTTCTCCCTCCGGGCCGATGACCGCCACGACCCCCTTCCTGTACCCGATGATATTTACCATGCTCGAGAGGGTTACCGTCAGCAGACCGTCGATCTCGAGGGGAGACGCGACGGCCCGGGAAATGTGGCTCAAGAGGGTCTGGATGTGCTGTTTCGAATTCTTTAGGTCGTCGATGTTCTTCTGAAGCCTTTCCGTTATCCTGTTGACGTTATTCGCCAGGTCGTGCAGCCCATCGCCGGAGCGGGCCCGGGCACGCCTGCTCAAATCACCCGATGCGACGGCTTCCACGTCCTCCACCGTAGCCTCCAGGGACCGAACGATCGTCCGCAGGATCAGGCGGCCGGCCAGGCCGAGGAGGACCAGGAAGACGAAAAGGAAGGTGACCTGCGCCGCCTTCCCCGCAAGGTCCAGGAGGGGCAAGAGGAGATAGAGGGAGACCAGCATCGGTATCACGTACAGCACGGCGAAAAGGGTGGAAAATCTCCCGACGATCGATTTTCTGCGCATCGAATCCTTTTGTCTCGACAAGCCCTGCTACCTCCGCAGATAGTTCCGTGGAAACAATCCCCCTGAGGGACCGGTTGTTTTCTCCCGGGTATTCTTTTCGGCAAAAACCCGCCGCATCTTAAACAGGGTTAACCGGCGAGAGTGTCCGGCAGGGAGGGCGCGCCACGAAGCGCCTTCGCCGGGGTCAGCAGGCCCGATTTACCCTGTATAATAGGAACACTTTGATGTACTATATTTTTAAAATCTACTGAAACCGGTCTCTATGGACCTTTCAAGATTTTTCGAATCATATATCGGATTGTTCATCGCCCAATCATTCAGCCACACTTTCATCACCGCCATTATCGTCCACAGGGCCATAAAGTCGTGGCGCATCAAGAGTCCGGACCTGAAACAGAAGTTCCACTACCTCGCGATCATATTCCCCCTCGCAGCCTTTCCCGCGTACCAGCTGATCAACCCCGCAAGAAGGAGCCTCTCCTTCCGCCTCGGGGCCCTCTTCGACATGAACAGATGGCTTACCCTGGAGATCCTGGGCAAAATTCCCGGTTACGCCATTTTCATCCTTCTTCTGCTCGTTACCTCGTGCATCTTTTTCTTCCAGGAGGCGCTTCCCATCATCCGGCACCTCCTCGTCCCCCAGAAAAACGCATACAACGAAGACGAGGGAAGCGGGGCGCAGGTGCGGCAGGTCCTGGAAAGCCTGCCGGGAGAGAAGCCGAATTTTTTCGTCCTCGACGACGAAGACCTCCTCCTGTACTCGACCACGGGCAGGAATGCTTCCATTTATCTGTCCCGGGGCCTGGTGCAATCGCTCGACACCGAGCAGCTGCGGGCGGCCCTGGCACACGAAATAGCCCACATAGACAGGAACAGAAAGCCCTTTCTGCTCGTTGTCTTCCTCTTCAGGGTCATCCTCTTCTTCAACCCCGTCGTCCTCCTCGAGTTCAGGAGGGTCGTCCAGGAAGAGGAGAAGATATGTGACGATATGGCGGTGATGAAAACGGGGAAGCCGTCGGTTCTCGCCGAAACGCTCAAAAGGCTCTACCTGCCCGATCACGGCGAGGGGAAGATCAGCATGAAGGAGTTCGGACGGGGAGAGAAAACCTTCGAGGAGAGGAGCCACATCCTGCTCATCCAGAGCAGGATAACGAGACTCGAATCCAAAGAAAAGGAAGACCCGGGAAACTCCTGGCTCAAAATTGCCGGGACGATCGCACTCGTGGCGGGGATAAATTACTTTATCGTGTGAGGACGATGGAGAAAAAATCCTTCAAGAACAGGCTCCTTCGCATTTTTCCCCTGTTGCTGGCGGTGGGGGTCCTGATCCTGGTCTTAAAGATCCTTAACTGGCTCCCTCTCGCCTTGGACAAAGAGATCATCAGGAGGTACGCCAGCATCGAGGAGGTTCAGGGATCGCTCAAGATAGCGGACCTCCACATCCCCTCCTACTTTCCCCAGACCATCCGGTGGCCCCCCTCGGAGATACTGGCCCAGGGAAAACCCTTCCCGGGCCTGATGATGGAGTTCCGCGATATAGAGAAGGGGGAGGCAACGCTCATCATCACCCAGGCGAAGGCCCCCCATTTCAACCCGGACAGCAGAATCGGCATGGAGGAGGTCAAAGAGAAGGTCGGCTACGACCTGAAGGGAAGAGAAGCCCTACTCGAAGTTGGCTCATGCCCGGGTGGCGAGCCCTGCAGCATAATCTCCTGGGCCGAGGGGGACTACACGATCCACGTATTCCTGAAAGCGCCGCCGATCGAACTCATACGAATCGCCGAGAGCATGCTGCGCTGACCATCCCGCCACATGCGGTTATATAGCGAAGGGGTATTCGCGGCTCTGTCATGCGCCCCCTGCCTGCCCGGAGGGCCATGCCCCCTGCAGAGCGCAGACAGAGGCTCACACGGGCCCTCCGGAAGGAATTTTCTGATATTACAACAACTTTTACCCCCACGTAGGGACTATTTCCACGAAAAATAGGTATTTATCCCAATTGTCGCGATTTTCGCCTTTTCCTATAGTGGAACCATGAAGAGGAAAAAACAAAAAATCACACGCGGGAGAAGAGGCGAGAGGCAAAAGCTCGCCCCCCGCGATGATGCAGCCACGTCAGAAGAAAGGAGGTGAGAGACATGGTAAGGCATTCGGGAGGACACAAGGTAAGGGGCGGCACGTACTGGAATGCCGAAAACGGTTCGATGATCCACCTGAAAGGCGAAAGCACGCTTCCGGGCGGGAAGGAAAACATCTACTACCGGATCCCCTTCGTGCTTCTTTTTCCCTTCGGGATGGTCCTGGGCGGGCTCTACATTTTCGCCCTCCCCGTCATCGGCGTGGTGAACGCCGTATCCGTGGTCGGCCAGAGGGCCTTCGGTGGGATCTTGAGCCAGCTTCGCAAGAGCATCTCCTTCGGTTGGAGGCCTACGGAGGCATACCTGGCGGGGAAGAAAAAGAGGGAAGGGAAGGAAAACGGAAAGGGGGAGGTCTCTGAATGAGCTCTTTCCCCCCTGCCGGGCGTAAACCGTGAGGATCAAAAAGCGAAAAAAAAGGAGGTAAACCATGCATACTCTCTTGGATTTTCTCACACACGTCAAGGGGGTCGAGTACATCATTTCCGTTCTGTTCATCGTCGCCTTTATCCTCTACCTCGAGGTCCTGAAACCGAGGCCCTTCAGGACGCTGCTCCATGAGACCCGGGAAGACCTCGATTTCATGAAGGCATCGGGGCTGAGAAATACCCTGAAAACGGTTGGCAGCATCATCGCCGCGCCCTTCATCGGGCTCTTTTACGTGGTGTGCCTGCCCTTCATCTTCTGCTATGCCGTCGGCATCGAGCTTTTGAACATGACGATCGGGGGGCTCGAATCCCTGCTCAACATTGCAGGCAAGAACGTGTCCTTCGGGTGGAGGCCCCAGGAGGCCTACTTTGCCGGCAGGAAGAGGCGGAAGAAGAGGCCCGTAGAGGAGGAAGCGGAAGAGGAAGAGGATGCAAATCGTGAAAACCAGTGACGGGATACACGTACCGGGAAGGAGGCCGGATTCATGAAAAGAGAAACTATCACCGCTTTCACGATCAGCCTGTGTGTCTGCCTGATCACTTTTTCGGGCGCCATCACCGGTTCTTACACGCAAGCCTCCGGGGACGATGCGGCGGTCGGCGCCATGCCCGGTGTGATCGTCCTCGGCAGTATCAGCGACAAGTTCGAGCCCGTCACCTTCGATCACGCCGAACACGTGGATATGGCTGACAGATGCGGCGACTGCCACCATCAGCACGGGACGGAGAAGACGCTCTCGTGCAGGAAGTGCCACGAGATCGACCCGTCGGCATTCCAACAGTCTGCCGAAGGAGGCAGCTTTTCCCCGTGCAAGACATGCCACGCAGAGTCGTTTCAACCGGGGAAACTGAACATGCCCGGACTCAAGGCCGCCTACCACCGCGCCTGTTTCAGCTGCCACCGGGACGTAAGCGGCATCGCGGGCGATCCCAAAGGGTGCACAGAACTCTGCCACGAAAGACGAGAAGAGGCAGTAAGAAGGATCGACTAGGTGAAAACTGTCATGGAAAGAGGAGGCCCTCTATGGGAAAGGAAACAAAAAAAGCAGGTGTGAAAACCAGCAGGGAAAAGAAAGGAGATGGCGCAGGGGTGAAGTGGAGCAGGAGGGATTTTCTGAAGACAGTCACCGCAGCGGGAGGCTCTGCCCTCGTGGCCACCCCGTCGAAAGCCATCGCCTATAAAAAGCTGGAGGGATGGCCCAACCGCCTGGGAATGCTGACAGACCTCGCGCAGTGCGTGGGCTGCAGGAGCTGCGAGCGGGCCTGCAACGAGGCAAACAGCCTGCCGGCCCCGAGCGTTCCTTTTGATGCGAAATCCGTATTCGCCGAGAAACGGCGGCCCACCGCCAGCGCATACACGGTAGTAAACAGGTACGAAAACCCGAAGGACGGGGGAGAGCCGATCTACCGGAAAGTTCAATGCAACCACTGCAACGAGCCCGCATGTGCGTCCGCGTGCCCTGTCCGGGCATACAGAAAAACCCCCGAAGGAGCGGTCCTCTACAACGCCGACCTCTGCTTCGGCTGCAGGTACTGCATGATCGCCTGTCCCTTCTACGCCCCCGCATACGACTATGAGAGCGCCTTCGAGCCCCGCGTGGTCAAGTGCACCATGTGTTACGAGAGGGTCACGAAAGGAGGCGTCCCGGCCTGTGCGAAAGCCTGTCCCATGGAAGCGATAACCTTCGGCAAAAGGAAAGACCTGGTCAAGCTCGCCAGAGCGAAGATCGCGAGGGACCCCGACAGGTACCTGGACCAGATCTACGGGGAACACACGGCCGGCGGGACGGGCTGGCTCTACATAGCCGGCGCACCCTTCGGTAAGCTCGATTTTCCGACCAACCTCCCCGATTCCCCCCTCGTCGAGCAGACCAAGGGATTTCTCTCCTCTGTACCCCTCGTGCTCATCCTGTGGCCGGCAGTCCTGGGGCTCTGCTATTCAGCCATGAACCGAAAAGGCGAGATGCATGCCGACGACGACGGGGAAACCCGAACGAAAGGTAAGGAGGATGAAAAATGAAGGAAGACTCTGTGGTGAAAACGGAAACCTTTCCGGCCCGCTTCATGGACAAGCTCTTCATGGGTATGCCGCTGACCGACTATATGAGGAACCTCATGACCCCCTTCAACGCTTTTGCCATGTTCGTGCTCTGCGTCGGCGTCCCCCTCCTGGTGGTCAGGTTCACCAGTGGCCTTGCAACCGTTACCCACGCCTCGAATGAATACCCCTGGGGGATTCTCCTGGGCTGGGGGCTTTTCGCCGGCGTTCCCCTTTCGGCGACGGGCTACGTCATGGCCACCGCCGTGTACGTCTTCGGGTACACGGAATATCATCCCCTCGTCAGGCTCGGCGTCCTCACGGGATTCATGGGTTACCTCTTCGCCGTGATCTACCTGTTAACGGATCTCGGGAGGCCATGGAGGATCTACTATCCCATGGCAGTCTCCTACGGGCCCACGTCGGTCCTCTTCCTCGTCGCCTGGCACGTTGCCCTCTACCTCACGGTCCAGCTCCTTGAGTTCAGCCCTGCAATCCTCGAGTGGCTGCACTCCAAGCGGGTGCGAAAGTGGGCGATCATGATTACCCTCGCCATGACGATCGCCGGGGTGATGCTCTCCACGCTCCACCAGTCCGCCCTCGGGGCTCTCTTTCTGCTGGCACCGGGGAAGCTCCACCCCCTCTGGTACTCCTCCTTCATCCCCGTGTTCTTCTTCATATCCAGCATCTATGCCGGGTGCGCCATGGTAATCGCCGTCAGCACCATCGGGGCCCGCTTTCTGAGAGAGAGAGCCGACGAACAATTCCTGGGATCCCTGGACCGGCTGACCATCGGTCTCGGGAAGTGCGCCTGCGTGGTCATCTTCGTCTACTTCACCCTGAAGATTATCGGCGTGGCCCACGACAACAACTGGGATCTCCTGGGAACCCCCTATGGCTACTGGTTCCTCGTGGAGACCTGTATCTTCGTCCTCATACCCGGGATCCTCTACACCATGGGGGTGAAGAAAAAAAGCGCCGCGATAGTGCGCTTCGCATCTTTCTTCGCTATCGCCGGCATAGTCCTGAACAGGCTCAACGTATCGATGATCGCTTTCAACTGGAACCTCCCGGGTCACCTGCACTCTCTCATCCCCCCCTGGAAGGAGGGATTTCTCGTGCTCACGATCATCACCTTCCACATTCTTTTGTTCCGGTGGATCCTGAACCGCATGCCCGTACTCCGGGAGGACCCGAGATATGGGTTACACGGCGAATGAATTTGCCTGCCGCGCTGCAGGACGATGGCGGAGGATGCAATGGAAAACAGAGCCTCAGACAGGAAAGCAAGAGACAGGGGGGCCCGTTGCCACGCATCCTCGCGGATTTTTAAGCTTAATATTTTACGGTGTCTCTGATATGTTATGGGGAGGACAGATATACAAAGCGCATTTCCTCTTTCTGCCACGACGCCTTTTTTCACAAGGAGGGCTTGTCTGATGGAGAAGGGGAAGGGTATCAACGTTCAGCTGTTCCTTATCATCGGCGTCATCGTCCTCGTGGCCATTTCAGCGGGAATCTCCTCCGGCAGGGAAATGGCCCTTCGCGATCCGGCCAAGAGCTGCCTCCACTGTCACGGAAAGCCGGGAATCGTGATAACTTTTTCCAGCGGAGAATCGGTCAACGCCTTCGTAGACCCCGACCGGTATCGCTCCTCGGTTCACAATTTCCTCACCTGTGCTACCTGCCACAGCGATTTTTCCGAGAAAAAACACCCGAAACGGCAATTCCGCAGCAAGGACCAGTACAAGGTCCGGGCATCCATGACCTGCAGGGGATGCCACAAGCAGGACAAGATCAGAAGCAAGACCATCCACGCCAGCCTCCTGAAGCGCGAGAAAGAGGGAAAGGCACCCGTCTGCACCGAATGCCACGACGCTCACGCAACGAAAGCCGCAACGGGAGGGTTGATATTTGCCAGCGAGAGGCAGTACTGCATGAACTGCCACGGCTTCGATCTGGATATGACCTGCAAAAACGGCGATACCCTGTCCCTGAAAGTGGACATATCCCAGCTCGATGCCACCGCCCACGGCAAGCTGCGCTGTTCCGACTGCCACTACGGGTTTTCCGCCGAGGACCATCCGCAGAGAAACTTCGAGACCCTGAGGGATTACAAGATCGCATCGTCGGAAAGCTGCAGGCGGTGCCATTTCGACAAGTACACCAAGACGCTTGATAGCGTCCACTACGACATGCTCAGCCAGGGAAACCTCACGGCGCCCGTTTGCACCGACTGCCACGGCTCCCACGCGATCTCCCACATATCCCACGGGATCAAAGGGCGGACCTTCACCACGAAGAGGTGCCAGAAGTGCCATCCCCACATCTACGAGACCTACGCAGAGAGCGTTCACGGCGCTGCCCTCTTCAACGAGCTCAACCAGGACGTGCCGATCTGCATAGACTGCCACAAGGCACACGACATCAAAAACCCGCTCACCCTCGAATACCACGAAACCATTCCCGAGATGTGCAGCAACTGCCACGCAAACGGCGCAATCATGGGCAAGTACGGCCTCTCGACGAATGTGGTGAAAACCTATCTGTCAGACTTTCACGGCATAACGCTGGGGCTGTACAAACAGCAGAGGGAGGAGATACTCAAGCCCGCACGGCCGATCGCCGTGTGCACGGATTGCCACGGGACGCACAACATCCAGAGCATCATAAGTTCCGACCCGGCAATCGTAAAGGCGAACCTGACCAAGAGGTGCCAGAAGTGCCACGCCGGCGCAACGCAGAACTTCCCGAAAGCGTGGCTGTTCCACTACAAGCCATCCCTGTCGAAGTTCCCGCTCATATTCATCGTCAACGTTCTGTACAAGATATTGATTCCCCTTATGATCGTCGGGCTGGCGCTCCAGGTCCTTCTGCACATATGGCGGTACGCCGTTAACCGGTAAACAGGAGAGTTACGACATGCCAACACGGGGCAGGATGAAAAAGGAAAAGATAAGGCGGTTCAGCAATGCCCGCATCGCCGAACACCTGCTCATCATCATCACGACGCTGATTCTTTTTGCCACCGGGCTCTCACAACGGTTCTGGACCCTCAACATTTCCCAGTGGTTCATCCTGGAAATGGGGGGGATAGACAATGTGAGGCTGATCCACCGCGTCGCCGGCCTCATCTTCTCGATCGAACTGATACTGCACATGGGGATCGCCATGATGGGGGTCATCTTCAAGCAGTGGCAACCGGCCATGTTCATCACGAAGAAGGATTTTGCCGATGCAAAGCAAAATATGCGCTATTACTTCGGCCTGGAAAATCAGCCGGCGCGGTGTGACCGCTACGATTACATGGAAAAGTTCGAATACTGGACCATACTCATCGGCGGCCTTTTGATGATCGTGACCGGGCTCATACTCTGGTTCCCCACGTTCATTGCGCGCTTCCTTCCCGGGGAGATCATTCCCTCGGCAAAGGCGCTCCACTCAAACGAGGCTACCCTCATATTTCTCTTGAACGCCGTCTGGCACATCTACAACTCGATATTTTCCCCCGACGTCTTTCCCCTGGACACGAGCATATTCACGGGCTACCTGTCCAGGGAAAGGATGGTCCGCGAACACCCCCTCGAGCTTTCACGCATCGAAGGGGTTGACATAGAAGTCATTCTGGAAAACAACCAC
>JBFFNJ010000056.1:0-10677 GCA_041563215.1 Candidatus Deferrimicrobia bacterium
GATACCTCACCCCGAGTCGTTCTCCACTTTCCTTGGCGGCTTCGCCACAACGGAGGAGGCA
This sequence comes from Candidatus Deferrimicrobia bacterium, assembly GCA_041563215.1. Taxonomy (GTDB): domain Bacteria; phylum Desulfobacterota; class Deferrimicrobia; order J040; family J040; genus WVXK01. The sequence continues at coordinate 62 of JBFFNJ010000056.1, forward strand.
TCTCTGGCCGTCAACAGGATCATTCAGGAGGGCATAATTCCTGCCGCCATTGAACTCATGGATTCTTCGGCCGTCGAATGTGTGCGTGAGTTTGGAGGGGTGGACCTCCACGAGGGGGTGGGATGCTACCTGCTCATCGAGCTGGACGGGGCGGAAGAAGAAGTCCGGGCTTCAGCGAGAAAGCTTTCGGATACGCTGAGCAGGAATAAGGTGGTGGTGATCGAAAGCGCCACAGACAGCGAAGGAAGGGAGAGACTTTGGTCGCTTCGAAGGGCCATATCTCCCTCGCTCCTTAAAGTAAATCCCAAAAAGTTGAACGAAGATATTACCGTTCCCCGGACGAAGCTTCCCGCCATGATGAGGAAAATCAGGGAGTTATCGGAACAAAAGGGCATTCCCATTGTAACCTTCGGTCATGCGGGAGACGGGAACATTCACGTGAACGTGATGATAGATGACGCAATTCCCTGGCAGGTCGAAGAGGCGGAGAAGATCGTGAGAGAAATTTTTTCCCTGACCGTTGAAATGGGAGGTACGATTTCGGGAGAACACGGCGTGGGGCTGGCCAAGAAACCCTATATCGGCTTAGAGCTGGACGAAGAGCAGATTCTCATCATGAAGAGGATAAAACATCTTTTTGACCCGAACAACATTCTCAATCCCCATAAGATTTTTCCCTGAGGATCGATGCTGTCATGAGACCGGACAGGATAACAGAGCTCATTGGCAAATGCGCGAAATGCGGTGCCTGCAGGAGTGTCTGCCCCCTCCTCGACATTGACCAGATGGAGACATCCGTTGCCAGGGGGAAAATCGAGATTATCAGACGGGACCTTCAGGGAGAGCTGCCTGCTCGCGAAGCTCACATCCGGTCCTTCCTGGATAACTGTCTCCTCTGCGGAAGGTGCGAGACCAGGTGCCCGAATCAGGTGAAAACCGTGGAAATCATCAGCAACGCAAGAGCCGGGCACACCGGCTACATGGACATGGTACTGGGGAAAAAGGCTCTCGTGAAAGCTCTTTCCCTTCCCTCATCGGCTATCAAAGCCGGCTCCTTTCTGGGAAAAGGGGTGCTGGAACTCCTGGGGGAAAAGATTCCATCAAACAGCGGTATCTATTACCGGCTTCCATCGCTCATCGCCAGAGGTGATCGAATGGTGCCGGAATTTCCCGCCAGGTCCTTTCTCGAGTCAGCAGGGGAGTCGATCGAAGGGCTCGCCGGGGGGGAGGCGGACCTTCTCTTTACCGGGTGCGTCTACAACTATTTCTACCCGCAGATTCTCACAAAAACGGCCGAGACGCTCGCAAGGGGTGTCCCCGGGGGAAAAATATCAGCGCCCGTCGAACAGTCCTGCTGTGGCCTTCCTGCCATGGCAGCGGGAGATTTGGAGGGTGCCCGCCACGCCGGGGAAAAAAACATAAACCTCTTTTTGCGGGTAAGGGGAGGGAAGATACTCTTTCCCTGCGGTTCCTGCCTCTATATGGTAAATACCGTATATCCAGACCTTTTCAGGGATACGCCGCTTCACGAGCGCTCTCTCGAAGCGGCGAGCAGGTGCCAGGACTACGAATCCTACCTGGTGGAAATGGCGGCCCCAAGGCTTACGCCTTCCCCGATGGTGGAGGGAAAGGTTGTTTCCTATCACCGGCCCTGCCACCTTTCGTCAATTCCAAAGGCTGCAGAGAATGCTGAATTGCTGCTGAGCAGGGTTCTCAAGGAACAGTTCAAACCGATGATGGGAGCGGACAGGTGCTGTGGATTCGGGGGGACATTCAACATGACGCATTTCGACAAGTCCCGCGATATGGGTATCTCGAAGATAAAGCTTGCCGAGGAATCAGGGACCGATATCATAGCCACGTCCTGCTCGGGTTGTATCCATCACATGAGAGAGTCTGCGGTGAGGTCAAAATCGCGGGTTGCCGTCGTTCACACGGGGGAAGTTTTTGATTTCTAAACGATTGGAAAGCTGATATCTTGACATAATACTTCAGGGATGTTAATGAACGCTATTATTTTCAAACAGGGGGGGAGGAATGTCTCTACAGAAGAAACTTGATCAGTTAAAGAGTGTAAACGAGCTTGCCTTTGAGGGCGGGGGAAAGGACCGTATCGAGAAACAGCACGCCCAGGGGAAATTGACGGCAAGGGAAAGGATCAATCTTCTCCTGGATCCCAATTCTTTCATGGAGCTGGACAGGTTCGTTACCCACAGGTGCAGTGACTTCGATATGGAAAAGAAGAAGTTTTACGGCGATGGGATAATAACCGGGTACGGAACGGTCAACGGCCGTCTCGTTTTTCTCTTTGCCCAGGATTTCACCGTTTTTGGCGGGTCGCTGAGCGAAACATACGCACAAAAAGTGTGCAAGATAATGGACCTTGCAGCCAAAACGGGCGCCCCCTTCATCGGGCTGAACGATTCCGGCGGGGCGAGGATTCAGGAAGGCGTTTTGTCCCTCGCTGGATACGCCGATATTTTCCTTCGCAACACGATATATTCGGGCGTCGTCCCTCAGATCTCGGCCATAATGGGACCCTGTGCCGGCGGGGCAGTCTACTCACCGGCAATTACTGACTTTACCCTGATGGTGAAAGACACCAGCTACATGTTCGTCACCGGACCAGACGTCATAAAGACGGTAACCCACGAGGAGGTGACGAAGGAGAAGCTTGGCGGGGCCATGACACACAACGAAGTGAGCGGTGTCGCCCACTTCGCCGCCGAGGACGAGAAGGAGTGCCTCTTCATGATCAGGGAGCTTCTCTCCTTCATTCCCCAGAACAACATGGAAGACCCGCCCCGCGTTCCCTTCGATGATCCGCCTGACAGGAGGGATGAGGCGTTGAACAAACTGGTTCCCGATCAGCCGAACAAACCCTATGACATAAAGGAGATAATCAAGCACGTCGTTGATGACGGGTATTTTTTCGAAGTTCACGAGCACTTCGCCAAGAACATCGTCATCGGATTTGCGCGGATTGGTGGCAGATCGGTGGGCGTCGTAGCCAATCAGCCCGCAGTGCTCGCGGGGTGTCTCGACATAAACGCGTCGATCAAGGGCGCCCGCTTCGTGCGGTTCTGTGATGCCTTCAACGTTCCCCTCTTGACATTCGAAGACGTCCCGGGATTTTTGCCCGGCACCTCGCAGGAGTTCGGTGGAATTATAAAGCACGGGGCCAAGCTGCTCTACGCCTACGCGGAAGCAACTGTTCCAAAGGTTACCGTGATTACCCGGAAGGCATACGGGGGAGCATATTGTGTCATGTCCTCCAAACACATAAGGGGAGATATCAACTATGCTTACCCCACTGCTGAAATAGCCGTTATGGGGCCTGAGGGGGCGGTCAACATAGTCTTCAGGCACGAACTCTTAAAGGCCGATGACCCCGTTAAGAGGAAAGACGAGCTGGTCGAGGAATACAGGGATAAGTTCGCAAACCCCTACAAGGCTGCCGAGCTCGGCTATATAGATGAGGTCATCATGCCCGAAGATACGCGGCCACGGGTCATCAGGGCTTTTGAGATGCTGAAGACGAAGCGGGATCAGAACCCGCCAAAAAAACACGGAAATATACCGTTGTAACTACAGGGAGTTACCTATGTTTTCAAAGATTCTCGTTGCAAACAGGGGTGAAATTGCAGTCCGGGTTATCAGGGCGTGCAGGGAGATGGGAATTGAATCGATCGCTGTGTATTCGGATGTGGACAGACATGCTCTCCACGTTCGGTATGCAGATTACGCTTACAGAATAGGGCCGCCTCAGGCGAGCGAGTCATACCTCAATATTGACAAGCTGTTGGAGATAGCGAGGATGTCGGGTGCCGAGGCGATCCATCCGGGTTACGGCTTTCTCGCCGAAAACCCTGATTTTGCCCGGAGGCTCAAGGATGAGGGAATAAAACTGATAGGGCCACCCCCTGAGGCGATGCGCGTCATGGGGAGCAAGACGCTGGCCCGGCAGACCGTTTCGGCGGCGGGTGTTCCCGTGGTTCCCGGCACGAAGGAGTCGATTGAAACGGAGGAAGAGGTTTTACGTGTAGCCCGTGAAGTGGGATATCCCGTCATGCTGAAGGCGGCAGCCGGAGGGGGCGGAAAGGGTCTTCGGCTGGTAAACGAGGAGTCCGAGATGCGATCGGCCATCAGGATGGCTCGGTCGGAGGCAAAATCCTCCTTCGGCGACGATTCGATGTACATAGAGAAATACATAGAAAGGCCGCGGCACATAGAGATCCAGGTCCTGGCAGATCAGCAGGGCAACACCATCCACCTCTTCGAGAGGGAATGCTCCATACAGAGAAGACACCAGAAGGTGATCGAGGAGAGCCCGTCGGTTTTCGTGACTGACGAGATTCGAAAAGAGATGGGCGCCGTTGCCGTGGCGGCTGCCAAAGCCGTTGATTACGAAGGAGCGGGAACCGTTGAGTTTCTCATGGACAAGGAGAAAAACTTTTACTTCCTCGAGATGAACACGAGGCTGCAGGTGGAACACCCCGTGACGGAGATGGTGACGGGAATCGACATCGTCAAGGAGCAGATCAAGATTGCCGCAGGGGAACCACTCCGGTTTAAACAGGAAGAGATAAAGCAGGTGGGTCACGCGATAGAGTGCCGCATATACGCCGAAGACCCCGATAAAAACTTCTTTCCCTGTCCGGGCCTGATAGAGACCCTGAGGATACCCGGTGGTCCGGGGGTCAGGGATGACTCGGGGGTATTCGAGGGCTTCGAGATTCCCATTCATTACGACCCCATGATCTCAAAGCTCGTCGTCTGGGGAAAAGACCGTCAGGAGGCTATACTGAGGATGGGGAGGGCTCTTTCGGAATACATCATAACGGGTGTGAAAACGACCGTTCCCTTCCACATAAGGGTCATGAACAACAGGCACTTTATCGAGGGAGATTTCGATACGAACTTTATCGATCAGGTTTTTCTCAAAGAGGAGCAGGAGCGGATTCCCGAAAACTCGGAGGTAGCGATAATCGTGGGAGCCATCGAACAGTTCATCAGGGAGAAAAGTGAATCTCTGAAGTCCGACGAGGTGAGGGAGGGAGAAGGGATATCTCTCTGGAAAAGCTCCTTCCGTCCGGGTTTCGGGAGAAGGTTCTAGGGGGGATGTGATGAATTACTACGTGAGCCTGGAAGAAAAAGAAGTCCTGGTAGGGGTGGCGGAGGCGGGTGTGGCCCAGTTCAAGATCCGCATCGAGGACAGGGAGATAGCGGTAGACGCCCACAAGGTGGAGAGGGATGCCTGGTCCATAGTGATAGACAACAGGGTATACGAGGCAGACCTCGTTGTTTCCGATGACGACATCGAAGTGCTTATCAAGGGGGACATGTATCCGCTGCGGGTCCTGAACGAGCAGAAGAAGGCATTGAGCAGGGTCAGCGAAGCCGCGGAGGGGGGGAAGCAGCTCATCGATGCGCCCATGCCCGGCAAGGTTGTGAAGGTCCTCGTTATGGAAGGCCAGGAGGTGGAGGCAAACCAGGGGGTCATAATCATAGAGGCGATGAAGATGGAGAACGAGTTCAAATCCCGGGCGGCGGGCAAGGTGAAGGAGGTTTTCGTAAAGGAGGGGGACATTGTTGAAGGAGGGGAAAGGCTGCTCCTGATTGAATAAGGAGGCTCAAGAGATGGGGAAAAAAGGCCTGAGAGATATAAAAAGCGGTTTCCGCAGGTGGGAAAAAAAGGTCCTCGATGAATCGATGAAACAATCCAGCGAAAGAAAAGCCGCCTTCAAGAGCACGTCGGGGTTTGACTTCGAACGCGCATACATGCCGTTTCATGCGCAATCAGAACTCTACCTCGATAATATCGGATTCCCCGGGGAGTATCCTTTTACCAGGGGCATACAGCCTACCATGTACAGGGGCAGGTTATGGACCATGCGGCAATACGCGGGATTTGGGACCGCCGAGGAGTCGAATGCCAGATATCGGTACCTTCTGGACCAAGGCCAGACCGGTCTCAGCGTAGCATTCGATCTCCCCACCCAGATGGGTTACGATTCCTCTCATCCCATGGCCGTGGGAGAGGTGGGAAAAGTCGGCGTTGCAATTGATTCTCTGGAGGACGTGGAGACGCTGTTTCGGGACATCCCCCTCGACCTGGTGTCCACGTCGATGACCATCAACGCCACCGCGTCGATTATTCTCGCCATGTACATAGTGGCAGGGAAAAAAAACGGAATCTCCATGCACGAGCTATCCGGAACGATCCAGAATGACATCCTGAAGGAGTACATCGCGAGGGGAACCTACATATTCCCTCCCGGACCTTCCATGCGGATCATTACCGACATATTCGAATTCTGCAGCAAAAATGTCCCCAAGTGGAATACGATAAGCATCAGCGGGTACCACATCCGTGAGGCCGGTTCTACGGCGGTCCAGGAGGTCGCCTTTACGCTTGCCGATGGTATCGCATACGTCCAGGCCGCCTTGGATGCGGGACTTGAGGTGGATTCTTTCTCATCGAGACTTTCCTTTTTCTTCAATGCCCATAACAATTTCCTGGAGGAAGTGGCGAAGTTCAGAGGGGCCAGGAGATTGTGGGCCAGGATAATGAAGGAACGTTTTGGGGCAAAGAATCCCCGCTCGATGATGCTGCGGTTTCACACCCAGACCGCCGGGTCGTCGCTGACCGCCCAGCAGATGGAAAATAACATTGTTCGTGTTGCGTTGCAGGCTCTGGCCTCGATTTTGGGAGGTACCCAGTCGCTGCATACCAACTCTATGGACGAAGCCCTTTCGCTTCCCACAGAAGATGCGGTGAGGGTGGCTCTGAGAACCCAGCAGATCCTGGCCAGCGAGTCGGGGGTAGGCGATACGGTCGACCCCCTCTGCGGGTCGTATGCGATCGAGGCCATGACAGACAGGATTGAGGAGGAGGCGGAAGCATACATCAGGAAGATAGACAAGATGGGGGGAATGATAAAGGCCATCGAGTCCGGTTACGTGCAGAAGGAAATTCAGGAGTCGGCCTACCAGTATCAGCTTGCGGTGGAGAGGAAGGAAGCGATCGTGGTAGGAGTCAACGATTACCTGATGGAAGAAGAAACACCGAAAAACCTGCTCAGAGTCGATCCCAAGATAGAGAAGGTACAGCGGAAAAAAATCAGGGAACTTCGAAAGAGAAGGGACGGCAAAAAGGTTGCCGCAACCCTTGAAAACCTGCGTGATGCCTGCCGGGATGGAAGCAATCTGATGTTTCCCATACTCGAAGCGGTTGAGAACTATGCCACGATTGGTGAGATAAGCGACGTCATGAGGTCGGTGTTTGGCACCTACACTGCAAGATCGCTCCTCTAGTGCCGACAGGGTAATGAAGGATAAGGTGACAGAGTTTCTGCTCAGAAACCCGGGCAGGTTCTTTTCGGGTGAGGAAATTGCAAAGAGCCTGGGGATCAGCAGGCAGGCGCTCTGGAAGAAGATCTCCTCACTTCGAAGAAATGGTTGGAACGTGGAGGGCAAAGCCGGCAAGGGCTATCGCCTCGCCTCGGTCCCATCCCATGTCGAGTTCGACAGTCTCAGGGCTACCCTGACCGAAGAGGATTTCTGGGAAGAGATCCACATACTCGAATCGGTCGACTCGACGAACTCGTTCCTTTTGAAAAGATCGGAGGGAGGAATAAAAAAAGCCATTGCCATCGGAGACGAACAGAGTTCTGGAAGGGGAAGAATGGGCAGGCGATGGTTCTCTCCCCCCGGGAAGAATGTCAACATGTCCCTTCTGCTCCCGCTTGCCGTGTCTCCCGCCCTGTCCCCTGCGATAACGATCGTGGCGGGCCTCTCGGTGGCAGGTGCAATCCGGGACAAGTTCAAGATACCCTGCCAGGTAAAATGGCCAAACGACGTGTATCTTGCCGGAAAGAAACTCTGCGGCATTTTGACCGAGATGGTAGCGGAGCTCGATTCGACCCGTTCGGTAGTGATTGGAATCGGGATCAATGTGAACAGCGAAAGGAAAGACTTTCCCCCTCATTTGCGCGATCTGGTTATATCTTTGAAAGAGTACACAGGAAAGGATATCATGAGGGTTGACGTGGCTTCCTCTGTTGTTGAAATGCTCCTTCGGAATCTGGAAATCTTTCAGCGCCGTGGCCTCGAAATGTTTATCGAAAAATGGAACCGCCTGTCTTACCTGAAGGGGAAGGTGGTAACCCTTCGGACGGGGGAAGAGAAAATTCAGGGTGAGGTCAAGGGCATTCACAGGGAGAGGGGTTACCTGGTGCTCGAGGACGAGGGGGGTAACCAGTTCGAGATAATTTCCGGGGACGTTGAGGAAATAAGGGATAGGTGACATGAGCCTGCTTGTGTTGGATATTGGAAACACGAATATCGTGATGGGCGTTTATACCGGTGAAGAGCTCACCGGACACTGGCGTATCGTAACGGACAGGGAGAAGACGGAAGATGAATACGGAGTTCTTATCTCGCAGCTCCTTGAGCGATCAAGGATCGATGTCGCCGGTATTGACAGCATCGTCATCTCCTCCGTCGTTCCTCCCCTGACGATAACCTTTGAAGAGCTTGCGAAAAAGTATTTCGGAAAAGATCCCCTTGTCGTCGAACCTGGCGTCAAAACAGGAATAAGGATCAGATATGACAACCCGAAGGAAGTGGGAGCGGATAGAATAGCGAACGCCGTCGGAGCCTTCGGCAAGTATGGTTCTGCCTGCATCGTGGTGGATTTCGGAACAGCCACCACATTCGACCTCGTTTCCTCGGAGGGTGACTACATGGGTGGCGTAATCGCGCCCGGAATAAATATTTCTGCCGAGGCTCTTTTCAAACAGACATCGAAACTCCCGAGGGTCGATATCAGCAGGCCACTTTCAATAGTGGGGAAAAATACCGTCGAATCAATAAAATCAGGAATATTTTACGGTTACGTCAGCCTCATTGACGGGATCGTTGAGAGAATCAGGAGGGAATACAGGGAGGATCTTATCGTCATCGCAACCGGTGGGATTGCAAAGACCATCGCGCCCGAGTCGGAGGCCATTGACCTGGTCGATGAAAATTTGACTTTGGACGGCTTGAGAATTATATATTTAAAAAACAAGAAAAACGCAGAGGAGGCATAAGCAGAAGATGAGGAATACAGAGATCGACAGGATCAGAAACGTCGGCATCATAGCGCACGGCGGGGCGGGAAAGACCACGCTAGCCGAGTCTCTTCTTTACTGTGCAGGGGCTACTGACAGGATGGGAAAAGTGGATGACGGCTCTTCGAATTTTGACGTTGATCCAGAGGAGATCAAGAGGAAAATTACGATAAGCACCACGTTTCACCACTACCGCTGGGAAAAAAATGACGTAACCGTTGCCGATACCCCGGGATACATAAATTTTGAGGCTGACGCGAGGAATTGCCTGAACTTTTTGGACGGGGCGGTTCTGGTGGTGAATGCCGTTTCCGGCGTCGAGGTGCAAACGGAGAAGATGTGGAAATTTGCAAATGAGTTGAGGGTACCCACCATTGGTTTCGTAAGCAAGATGGACCGGGAAAGGGCTGATTTTGAGAGAGTCGTCGAGGAAATAAAGGAGGTTTTGAACGCAAACGTCGTTCCCGTCATGTATCCCATCGGGAAGGAAGCACAATTCCGGGGAGTGGTGGATATCTGCAAGATGAAGGTAGTTGCCTATCCACGTGAGGGTTCGGGTGAATTTGAGCATCAGGACGTTCCTGAGGATCTGGCTGGTAAGATTGGTGAACTGAGAGAGATGTTTGTGGAGTCGGTGGCGGAGACGGATGATGAGCTACTCGAGAAGTATTTGAGCGACAGCGAAATATCGGAAGAGGAGCTTATGGAGGCGTATAGGAACGCCGTCTGGGAAATGAAAATTTTTCCTCTTTTTTGCGGCTCTGCATTGAAGCTCGTCGGCATTCACCCTTTCCTGGACTATGTCAACCGGTTATTGCCCCCCCCGTCGTTTCGGGGAGAGGTTATTGGCAAAAATCCCAGGAATAGGGAAGAAGAGGAGAGAAAAATTGCAAAGGAGGGGTCCTTCTCGGCGCAGGTGTTCAAGACCCTCGTCGATCCCTATGCGGGGAAACTCTCCATCATGAAGATCTACTCGGGAACGTTGACTCCCGATATGGGGCTGTACAACCCGAACAAGGACATTTCTGAGCGTATCGCCCAGATATTGAAGCTGGAGGGGAAAAGGCAGAATCAATTGACGAGCGCAATCGCCGGGGAGATTATCGCTATTCCCAAGTTCAAGGAAACGGTGACGGGAGATACGCTCTGCGACAAGAGAAGCCCCATCGAATTTGGTGAGCTCACCTTTGAGGAGCCCGTCATATCCTTTGCGATAAAGCCGGTAAGCAGGGGTGACGAGGACAAGCTTGGTCCCTCTCTGGCCCGACTCATGGAGGAAGACCCGACGCTTACATTTGGCCAGGACCCGCAGACGAGGCAGTTCATTCTTTCGGGTATGGGGGAAATACACCTGGAAGTTGCGGTGGAAAAACTGAAGCGGCAGTTTGGCGTGGAAGTGGTGCTTCGGACTCCGAAGGTGCCGTACAAGGAGACGGTGGCATCGACGAGCCAGTCGGAATACATCCACAAGAAGCAGACCGGCGGCCACGGCCAGTACGC
>JBFFNJ010000057.1:0-10615 GCA_041563215.1 Candidatus Deferrimicrobia bacterium
AAGCTCATTACCGCGCCGGTCGTTTTTCCGGTGCTGCTTGCTGCGGTGATCCGGTAGAAGTAGGTTGTACCGGGTTTAAGGTCCATGAGGACCTGCTGGAAAATCTTGCGCGATGTGCCGGCTCCCATTCCTTGCGCCGGCGTTTTGTTTCCGAGGGCAGAGCTCGTCCCCCACTCGAACCAGGCTTCCGTGGCGAACCCGTTGGGGTTTACCGTGCCGTTTAATTCGGCGCTGCTCGTGGTGACCGCCGTTGCCGGTGACGTCGATGCCTCGGGGGGTACGGGCAGCTTATTCGTCGAAAACGTGTTGACCCTTCCGGCTGCCGTCCCTGCCCTGTTTGCCCCGGAGATGCGGTAGTAATAGGTGGTGCCGGGTTTCAGCCCCGAGAGCAATTCTAAAACCTCCTGGAATGAATCCCCCGATCCTGCCGCTTGCCTCTTCGTCCTGTTTGTGAGCGACGCCTCGCTCGTGCCCCACTCGAACCAGGCCTCCGTGGGCAGGCCCCTTGGGTTTACGGTTCCGCTCACCCTCGCCCCCTCCGTCGTTACCTGTGATGGAGGGCCGGTCTCTGCGGACGGCGGGTTGAGGACGATTTCCGCAAGGTTCATGTTTGCGTTTCCGTGATGGGTGGAGCCATCAGCAAATTCCCAGGGCCCCGATCCTGCGGGCTCGTACCCTTCCTTCGACGCCGTCAGCCAGCGGACGCCGTCGGGGAAGCTGCTCAGGAAATAGAAGCCGTGTTCGTTGGTCGTGGCGCTGAATGATGGGTCCGTGATGAGGCTCACGACGGCCCCGGAGTGATCGCTTTCCCCCTCGATGGTTACGAAACCGTCTATGGAGTTGTATGCGCCGCCGTTGGTGGATCTCATCGCTCCCCTGACGCCGCCTGCGGAGTCGAGGTAACTGCCGGCCAGCATTTTTTCGGCGTTTTTTGCTGGATGATCGAGAATCTCGAATATGATCTCCCTCTCCTCCGAATCTGTCCCGTGGTAGCTGTGTTCGACCCGGGTGCCGCTGATTAGATAGGTATCGTTTTCTCCCGGGGTGGTGTGGCTGGTGACAAAGAGGGTGCCGTCGAAAGAATCTTCGGTCTGATTAAATGAGATGGTAAACTCGCCGCTCTTGTCCCCGGTTTCGTACCAGATCCCCGAGTAGCTGATGCCGCCGCTGGTGATCGCCTCGTCCAGCCCGGTGTCGCCAAGGTCGGAAATTCCCGTGTTGTTCTGTTCGCTGTCTAAGAAGGTGACCAAACCGGAGAGCAGCTTCGACTCCATCTGGTCCAGTTTCCCGTCCGCAATATCCTGCTCCAGATCAAAAAGAACGGTTGAGATGCTTCCCCCCGGCGAGTCCGATGCGGTGCTTACTCCGTGGGTCCGGGAGGATAGGTGGGAGATCGCCGCCAGCAGGAGGCTGTAGTCCTTTTCCTCTTGGGTTGCACCCAGTGCTTCTGTTAAGTCCAGCGGGTCGATGGGCTCGCAGGAGAGGATATCTATCCCGGTTATGTTTGCAACGAGTGAATTTGCCTCTCTGATGCCCTCCGGTGTAAGCGTTTTAGCCAGCCTGTAGGCGAGTTCCGTAAGCGGCGTTACCATCGCCGACACCTTTCCCGAAGCGTTTGCCACGGCTGCATGGAGCGTAAGGTTGTTCTCGACTATGAACCCCGTAGCTTCGTCACGGTATTTCCCTCCGGTCAGCGAGATCAGGACCGGTCCCCCGTAACTGCCGAGGTCGATTGCGTATCTGCCCCCTTCATCGGTTCCGCTTTTCCCGATGCTCTTTCCCACCGAACCGTCGGCTTCGAGGGCGAAGATCTCAACCTCGCCCCCGAAAATGGGGCCCTTGGATGATCTTCCCGCCAGTGAAGTTGTCGTAGCGGATTCCCCGGGATCGATACCCACAAAACTCCCGCATGAAGTGAGGTTCAATGCGACAATCAGTGTAAGCAGAATCGACAGCGCAGACCAGGAACTTCTTTTCAACCCTCCTCCCCTAAAAGTGCCCCCCAGATATCCCGTCTTTCCAGGATTTGAGCACCAGCTTCAGGCGGCACAGGAATCCGTGCAGTGAATAACAGATTTTTATAATGAAAGTTCGATCGTTGCCCGGCCCTGGGGGAACTGGCACCAGAGAAGGGAGCCCGGCAACCATGAAATTCCCTTTAACGTTGCACCGATAAGCGTGCAGAAACCCTGCCTGAACGCAGAGGGTTATGACGCTTCCCTGATATTTCAGATTTTCCTGCCGTGGCGACAAGAAGGCGCAAATTATCATAGAGAATAGTAAATTCTCCGGCGATTGTCAATACCAATTTTTTACGGGGAACAACGTTGCATCTGTTTTAAATTCAATTTGCTTCATATGCTTATAGTATTTTGGTGCACCTTCGGGGTGGGAATTTTCGGGGCAAGTACTATCTATCGGGAGGAGCCGGATGATGACGAAATGATATCGATTCGGAAAAAATAGTGCGAACTGATTGGGTAATTATTTTCATAATTTATAGATTATTTTTCTTTTATTGTACGCTCATTATACGTTTTCAGAAGGGAGAAAAAAAATGATATGTTAGTTTACTCAAATAAAGTAATTAAAAATGTACATATATAAGAACAATGATAAGGATTATCGTTAGTAATATTATTTTGGCACAATAATTGTTATTAATTTGGGCATTATTGGAGTTGCGCGTCGTTTTGACGCGGATAGGGGGGGAACTTGAGCGGCGGATTGGTCCGTTTATCTGCTGGTACATCTTGTAAGGGTTATCATTCCTCACATTTTTTTACGCATTATTTACCCAACGAACCTGGTTTCGGTTGGGTGGCGCTTTCTTATTTAAAAAAGCTGTAAATTAAAGCTAAATCTATGTTTTTATTGCACCTTTTTGGATTTAGAACGGCGGGAGCGTATCAATAGTGTATCGCATGGGCAGGCAGATATGACCCAGTGGTATCTCGTATACACCAGACCGAAGGATGAAGAGAGAGTTGAGAAAAACTTGAGTGAGGGGGGCGTAACCTGTTACTTTCCCAAACTTGGCAGGAAGATGTTTGCCGGAAGAAATGGAGCATGGGTAATCGAACCCCTCTTCCCGCGATATATATTCGTGAAAACGGACATTTGCGAAACCTACTGGAAGATAAAATATACCCGGGGTGTGATTTCCTTCGTGGAGTTTGGCAAAGGCCCAACGGTTGTTGATGAGAAGATAGTAGAAAGGATCAGGAAAAGGGAGTGTAATGGATTTATCCCGCATCCCGCCAGCAAACGAAAGTTCAGGAAGAATGATAGCGTGTCCATCAAAAGGGGGGTGCTCAAGGACATCGACGGGATCTTTGACGAGTACATCTCCAACGGTGCAAGGGTACTGCTCCTTCTTGAAAGCGTGTCCGCGAACATCAGGGTAAACATAGGCACACAATACCTGTAGGCACACCTGTAGTCCAAGACAAGACCCGGTCGACACGGAAGTTATCCTTATCGTAAAACAAATGAACGCCGAAACGGTCAAGCCCCTTCCCGTGATGGGGGAAAAGATCGAGGATGACTGATCGATTATCCCGTGGTAGAGATACGGATCACCATAACATCGTCTGAAGAACATGACAGGCTCCCTTTAACAAAAATGTCGATTTACACCCCGTATTGCTCAAAGCTGATCGTCAGGCAATCACAGGGTAAATATCTACCGGCAGTAAGTGGTTCCCAATGAAATGGTATCTGCTCAGAACCAGGCCGAGGCAAGAGCACCGCGTGGAAAATAATTTAAGGGCCGATGACGTGGTGTGTTATAACCCGAAGTTCAGGAAAAAGGTCCAGCGGTTAAACAAAACCATTACGATAACAGAGCCTCTCTTTCCCCAGTATGTATTCATCAAGATATCCTTGGAGGAGAACTATCAGAAGATCAAATACACAAGAGGTGTCGCTGAGGTTGTAAATTTTGGGATGGGTCCTGTCACGGTGAGTGAAAAGATAATTGAGAGAATAAAGAGCAGGGAAATAGGCGGATACGTCCAAATGGCAGAAAAAAGGATTGCTTTAAAGAAAGGTGAAAGAATAAGGAGACTTTCCCGCGATGGGAGAAAAGATCTCGGGCCGATATTTGAGCGATCAACGTCCAATGGAGAGAGAATATTCCTTCTCTTGAGCAACATCATGTAAAACACAGAACGACGATGCGGGTATATGGGAACGATAACTGCCATACATGAAAAACGAACTGTAGTGAAATGAAAAGTTCGCCTTTTTTAGGATTGATAGATAGAGAATGTATGGGAATCCCGTTCTTGGAAAGAGCCAAAAAAAGGAGTGGTAGAAATGGCGATTAAACGAGAGATGAAGCTGGAAGATTGGATAGAGTTTGCGTCCCGCTGGAAGTGGCTCATGATCTTTATCGTTTTACTTATCATGTTTATCACATCCGCTTACTGCGTCGTCGCCAAGGAAGTATATAAGTCTTCTACCACGATCCTCGTTCTTCCCCAGAGCACACCGGAAGATTACATAAAAGAGACGGCAACTTACCACATAGCCGACAGGCTCGATACGATCAAGCAACAGGTCTTGTCGAGAACACGATTGCTGGAGGTGATAGAGGAGTTTAACCTCTTTCCGCAGAATAACGAGAAGATCCCACAGGAGATACTCGTTGAGAAGATGAGAAAAAGGATAAAAATCGAACTGAAGGGTGACATAAAAGGCTCTGAAAACGTATTCAGACTTGAATATTTCGACGAAGAGCCACAGACCGCGATGCTCGTTACGACCCGACTCGCCAGCTCATTCATGGAGAAGAATTTGAGTATCAGGGCAGAGCAGACGATGGGTACGGCACGGGTAATAAACCAGAAGTTACGTTCGATTAAAAAAAAGCTCGATAAGAAAAAGAGGGAACTTGATGAATACAAGAGAAAATATTCCGGGGAGCTTCCCGAACAGAGGACATCGAACCTCGGTATGCTCACACGCTTTCAGGAAGAGCTGAAATCTATTACCGACTCCATAAGGACGGTGGAAGCCAGGATCACTACCTTAAAAGACCAGTTTGGCCAGATGAAACACAAACCCGGTTTCGGCCTCAACAAGAATCGCCTGACCGAAGAGCACAATCTGAAGATCGAGCAGGAGGAAGAGAACCTGGATGATCTCAAAATGCAAAGGGAAAATATCATAGCGCAAATAGATGTGTATAGCCTGCGTCTGGAAAATACGCCAACCAGGGAACTGGAATTGAATAAGTTCGAGAGGGAATACAACAACCTGCTGATAACGTATGAAGAGCTCCTGGGGAAGCAAAATTATGCTGAGATGGCCAATGACCTCGAGAAAATTCAGAAAAATATTCAGTTTCAAGTAATTGATCCGGCATATGTTCCCGAGAAACCCGACAGGCCGAAAAGAAAGAAAATTTTATTTCTTGCTTTTGTTCTTTCCCTATCGGTTGGAGTATGGAGTGCTCTTTTGTTGGAACAGTTCGATAAGAGCATCAAGTCTCCCGGAGAATTTAAGGAGATATTCAACCTTCCTGTCTTAGCCTCCCTTCCCGAAGTTTTCTCGATGGCTGAAAAAAGGAGATTTTCTCCTCAGAGGACCGCACTATCTGTCGGTTTGATTTTGTATGGCATCGTCGTTTTCATTTTTTCTTGCTGCTATTTTGACAGGATAAAAATACTGTTCTCGAAACTGCTTTCAAATTTTCTGATATTGGGGTAAGGAGCCATGGAAAGCAAAAAAGAAATTCATGCACCGGGGAATAAATTCGATGATCCCTTATATGCGAAACAAGTAAAGTCCCTAAGGTCCAGAGTCCTCCACCTGATTGATTCCACGAGGAGCAGCGTGATCGGTATAACAAGCGCTGTCGATAACGAGGGCAAGACGAGCCTGGCCTTAAATCTCGCGCTTTCCATATCCAATAGTGGAGACACGAGCGTGCTTCTCATCGACGCCGATATGATCAAATGCTCATTAACGACCATCTTTGGTCTGGAGGGTGCGCCGGGGTTGAGCAATCATCTCAACGGGAGTGAAGGGGAAGAGGATGCCAGGAGGAGTAATACGGGTGTGATTACCCTCTGGGAATGCGGCCTGGATAATATGGCAATCATTCCCTCCGGAAACCCCGTAGATAATTCGGCGGACCTGTTGATCAAAAACGCGTTCAAAGACCTGATCGACGATGTGAAAGGGAAGTTCAACATCGTTATTATAGATCTGCCACCCGTTGTGAGCACTCCCGATCCGGTATCGGTCAAAAATAGAATTGATAAATTCATTTTTTCCTACTACACGGCAAAGACCCCGAGGGCTTTGCTCGAGGATGCGATACGTGAAATCGGTCTGGAAAAGATCCTCGGCGTTGTTCTCAACCGGGCAGACAAAGAGAAAATGCTGAAATACAGAAAGCAATACTACTATTACTACAACGCGAAGAAGTGATCGCATTTTCCCGATTTTTTTTAATCTTTGCCTGATGCATGGTAAGTTCGCTTGCCGAAACCGTATAAAAATTAATTTGGCGGATTAGAGAATACTTTTGTCCTGCGATAAGGAGATGCAATGTGATCGGTAAATTACTATACCGCATAGTTTCTTTCGGAAGGATGGGTAATTCTCACCTTGTCAGCAATATCCATCATCTCGATGCATTTCACAAGGTCCTTCTCAGGGAGCGGGAGCGTTCTGATCGGACGGGGCTCCCCCTGTCGCTCTTTGTATTCAGAGAAAATAACCACTCATTCAGTAATGGTTCGTTGGGGGACCTCGTTGACATATTACATAAAAGGGTAAGGTTGACCGATGAAATCGGTTGGTACGATAAATTTCGTGTTGGTTTGATCCTTCCCCATACCGGCCTGAAGAATGCCATGAAATTTTCAGAGGATTTGCAAGAACTCCTGAAGCGCCGGACTCTTACATATGATTATGAAATATTTATCTACCCGGCACCTCTTTCCAAAAACTTCCAAAACGTTTCAGGATTGGAGAACGACTCTCCTCCCGGTATCGGGGAAGATGATCGGCATTCACCCATCGAGAACTCCATGGTTGCGATACATCATCCTTTTCATAAATATCCATTCTGGAAAAGGTTATTTGATTTCGCAGGCGCTCTTGCGGGCCTGATCTTCTTTTCTCCTCTCTTTCTTATGATCGCCACCGCCATCAAAATAATGTCTCCCGGACCTTCCCTGTTCAGGCAGGTCAGGATCGGTTACCACGGGAAACCGTTTACGTTGTTAAAATTCAGGACCATGCATTGCGATTCGGAGAGCTTCCCCCACGAGCAGTACCTGGAAGATCTTATCCAATCGGGCGGAAAACGCATGGTGAAGCTCGATGAAAGTGATGATCCCAGGATCTTTGCTTTTGGCAAGATACTGCGGAAAACGTGTCTCGACGAACTCCCACAGCTTGTCAATGTACTCAGAGGCGAAATGAGCCTCGTGGGTCCTCGCCCCTGCCTTCCCTACGAGGCTAAGAAATATCACCTCTGGCATACAAAGCGGTTTGATGCCATGCCGGGACTCACCGGACTGTGGCAAGTAAGCGGTAAGAACAATACAACATTCAATGAGATGGTACGCCTCGACATAGAGTACGGAAGAAGAAAATCTCTCTGGTTG
Organism: Candidatus Deferrimicrobia bacterium; assembly: GCA_041563215.1. GTDB lineage: Bacteria > Desulfobacterota > Deferrimicrobia > J040 > J040 > WVXK01. Next base: position 7,629 of record JBFFNJ010000057.1, read on the forward strand.
GATTTAAAAATCATCGTAAAGACGATTCCGGCATTGATTACGGATTCGGCGCATGCTTAAAAAAAGACAAAAGGAGGGGGACATGCAAAGTGCTACAAAGGTTGCTGTGGTTGGATGCGGTTACTGGGGGCCGAACCTCATCAGGAATTTCCGGTCCCTCCCGGATTGCGATGTGAAAAAGGTGTGCGATACAGATGAGGATCGCCTGCGTCATATGAAAAGTCTTTACCCGGAAGTTGAGACGACGACGGATTTCAACGACCTTATCAACGATGACGAGATAGATGCTATTGCCATAGCAACTCCCGTCAACACGCACTTTCCTCTTACCCGGGAGAGCCTCATGGCGGGAAAGCATACCTTCGTAGAAAAACCGATGGCGATGTCCGTCGAAGAGTGCCAAACGATGAACGAACTTGCCAGGGAGCGCAATCTGACGCTCATGGTCGGCCACACCTTTATCTATTCCGCACCCGTCCGAAAAGTAAAGGACATCATCATTTCCGGTGACATCGGAGAGATCTACTATATCAGCTCGAGACGCCTGAATCTCGGCCTGTTCCAGAAAGATATCAATGTTGCCTGGGATCTTGCGCCACACTGCATCTCGATCATCCTCTACTTCCTGGGTTTGCCCCCCCTGGCGGTGAACTGCCAGGGAAAGCCTCATATAACAAAAGGAATAGAGGATGTGACAAATATAACCATCGACTTTCCAAACGGAGCAATGGCAACGATACAGAGCAGCTGGCTCGATCCCAACAAGGTCAGGGATATGATCATCGTTGGAAGCAAAAGGATGATCGTTTACAACGACACGGAACCCCTTGAGAAGATTAAGATTTATGATAAGAGAGTGGAAAGGCCCCCTCATTACGACACCTTTGCGGAATTTCACTATTCCTACCATTACGGTGACATGTACGTTCCATACGTCAAACAGGTCGAACCGTTAAAGGTCGAGACACAGCATTTCATCGACTGTCTGAGAAACGGCACGAAACCCATGACGAGCGGGAGCGAGGGCATGCAGGTGATCCAGGTGCTCGAAGCCGCAAACGAGTCATTGAAAAACCATGGGAAAAGGGTCGACCTGGAGTTCAGCGGTTACGCCGCCCTCTGGAAGTGAACACTTCCATTTTCTTGGCCAAAACAATAATTGAGAGGTGTAAGAATGAAAACTGATGCCCCTGCTCTGAAAAAAATTGCCCCTGATGTCCGCCTGGGAAAAAATGTAAAGATCTACGACTTCGTCAACCTCTACGGCTGTGAGATCGGGGACAACACGAAAATCGGAACTTTCGTGGAAATACAGAAGAACGCGAAGGTGGGTAACAATTGCAAGATATCGAGCCACACGTTTATCTGTGAGGGTGTCACCATTGAGGACGACGTTTTCATTAGCCACAACGTGACATTCATCAACGACCTCTATCCGCGGGCGACGAGCGAGTCGGGTGAACTCCAGACGGAGGAAGACTGGGTATGCATCCCGACGCTGGTCAAGAAGGGCGCGTCTGTGGGCTCGAGCGCAACTATTCTTTGCGGTGTCACTATCGGGGAAAATGCGATGGTGGGAGCCGGCAGCGTGGTGACGAAAGATGTTCCCCCAAACACCATCGTTGCGGGAAATCCGGCGAGGGTTTTCAAAAAAATAGACGAGGTGAAAAGATGAGAGTCCCGTTTCTCGATCTCAAGATCCAGTACGAATCGATTAAAGAAGAGGTATCGATCGCCGTTAATGAGGTGATGAAAAACACGGCCTTTGCGGGAGGCCCTTTTGTCGAGAGATTCGAGAGAGAGTTTGCCGCTTACTGTTCGTCTGATTTTGCCGCAGGAGTTGGAAGCGGGACGGAAGCCCTCTGGCTCGCTCTCCTCGCACTGGAGGTAGGACCTGGTGATGAGGTGATCACCGCTCCAAACACCTTCATAGCCACTGCAGAGGCCATATCCTTTTGCGGGGCCAGGCCCGTTTTCGTCGATGTTGATGAAGCAACGTACAACCTGGATCCCAACCTGATTGAAGCTGCAATTACGAACAGGACGAAGGCAATCATCCCCGTCCACCTTTTCGGGCAGATGGCAGACATGGATCCAATCATGGCAATCGCCAGGAAGCACGGCCTGTTCGTTGTCGAGGATGCCGCCCAGGCGCATGGGGCGGAGTACAAGGGTAAAAAGGCCGGTTCAATCGGTGATGTGGGCTGTTTCAGCTTTTATCCCGGAAAGAATCTCGGTGCTTACGGGGAAGCCGGTGCGGTGGTGACAAGCGACCCCGAGATTGACCGGAGAGTTAGGATGCTGCGCGACCACGGGCAGGCGAAAAAGTACGACCACGCCCTGATCGGGTGGAACTCGAGAATGGATGGCTTCCAGGGAGCTATACTCAGCGTGAAGCTGAAACACCTCCCCGGGTGGAACGAGCAGAGAAGGGATAATACCAAACGGTATGATAATCTCCTATCCGGTTTCGATGGGGTGATCGTGCCGGAAGTAGGCGTTCACAATACGCATGTCTACCACCTCTATGCGGTAAGAGTGAAGAACAGAGATTTCCTCATAAAGGCCCTTGCAGAAAAGGAGATTTACTGCGGTATCCATTACCCGGTTCCTGTTCACCTGCAGGAAGCTTACGCGTTTCTCAAACTCCAGAGAGGAACTTTCCCCGTTGCGGAGAAGTGTGCCGAGGAGTTTATCTCCCTTCCCATGTTCCCGGAACTGATGAGAGAGCAGATAGAATTCGTAGCCGGTGAGATGAGTCTGGCTTTTAACTGAGGGGGAGCGTGTTAGAGGTCTGACGTTATCTGCCTTTGCAGTTATTATTGAAAGGAATCTTCAGGAAAGTCCTTCTCAATCACAAATACTCTTGGCTTAAACGATTTCGAACGAAGTTCATCATTAAATCGGTGATGCGAGGAACGTTCATCTATGATCGTATCCGTTGGAGAAACAGATGAAAACCGGTAACACCATTGGAGCTGTTGTCA
>JBFFNJ010000058.1:0-10468 GCA_041563215.1 Candidatus Deferrimicrobia bacterium
GAGTAGAAGGCAGTTCTTGAAAGGGATGGGCGCCGCCGTAGGTTCGACCCTGGTTGCGCAGAGGAAAGCCGAAGCCCTCTCCTTTTCCTTGAGCGAGCTTTTCCAGCAGCATTTTAAGAAGTTCTCGAAAGAGGATCTCGAGCGGGTTCTTGCCCGGCTCGAGGATGAATACAAAAAAAAGTTCGGAAGAGAGGTGAAGGTAACGGCGGAATCTCACATACCCAATTCGCTCTTCGCCTATGCCCTGGATCTTTCCCGCTGCATCGGCTGCAGGCGATGCGTTTACGGGTGCGTTGAGGAGAACAACCAGTCCAGGGAGCCTCAGATCCAGTGGATAAAGGTTCTCCGCATGGAGAAGGAGAAGGGCATAAACGTGGAGGAGGCCGAGCTCTACTACAATCCCGATCTCGTTCCCGAGGAAGGATATTTTTACATGCCCGTTCAGTGCCACCAGTGCAGGAACGCCCCCTGCACGAAGGTCTGCCCGGTCCAGGCAACGTGGATGGAGCCGGACGGGATCGTCGTGGTCGATTACAACTGGTGTATCGGGTGCAGGTACTGCATGGCTGCCTGTCCCTATGGAGCAAGGCATTTCAACTGGGCGGAGCCGAAAATACCGGAGGAGGAGCTCAACCCCAAAACCCATTACCTCGGCAACAGGCCCCGGTACGTCGGAGTGGTGGAGAAGTGCACCTTCTGCATCCAGCGGTCGAGAAACGGGAGGTACCCGGCCTGTGTCGAGGTGTGCCCCGTTGGTGCCAGGAAGTTCGGGGATTTAAATGATCCCGATAGCGAGATCAGGTATACCATCGAAAATAAACGGGTGTTCATATTCAAGGAAGAGCTGAACACGCAACCGAAGTTTTTCTACTATTTCGGAATATAAAAAAGGCAGAGGTAGGGGGAATGAATAAGGAAAAGCAATCAACCACGTTTTTCGGCCAGGTCCTGAACCTCATCATCAAGGGACCCAAGATCTATTACTGGTGGGTCGGCTACCTGATCTTTTTTATCGTCCTCGGGGTGATCTGCTATCTGATTCAGTTGAACAAAGGGATGATTGTTACGGCTATGAGGGACCAGGTTTCCTGGGGGTTTTACATCGCCAACTTCACCTTCCTGGTGGGTGTTGCAGCGGCGGCCGTGTACCTCGTCATACCGGGATACATATACAAGTTCGAGGACATAAAGGAGATAGCCGTTATCGGGGAGCTTCTCGCCATCGTCGCCATCATCATGGCTATCCTCTTCGTCGTCGTGGACGTTGGTCGCCCCGACAGGGTGTGGCACCTCATTCCGAGAATCGGCCGCATGAATTTCCCCGTGTCGCTGCTTGCCTGGGATATCATCGCGCTGAACAGTTACCTCGTGATAAACGTGGTCATCGCGTGGTACATCATCTACAACCACTATCACAACAGAGAGCCGAACAAAGCGATATACTGGCCCCTGATACTTGCCTCGATACCGCTGGCGGTGTCGATTCACACGGTCACGGCCTTTCTCTACAACGGTCTCGCCGCGCGGCCCTTCTGGAACTCTGCCATTATCGCCCCGCGGTTCATAGCGTCTGCATTCTGTTCGGGACCGGCACTGATGCTCATAGTGTTTCAGATTGCCAGAAGGGTGACAAACATCAGGATCACCGACAGGGCGATCTTCAAGATCGCCGAGCTCATCGCCTACGCTATGGCTATCAACCTCTTCCTGCTCGTCTGCGAATATTTCAAGGAGTACTACTCGGACACGACCCACATCGCGTCATTCAAGTACCTCTACATGGGGCTTCACGGAAAAAACGCTCTCGTTCCATTTATCTGGATCGCCATACTTTTCAACATCATGGGATTTTTCCTGCTCCTCATTCCGAAGACGAGGGAGAATCTCATAACCCTCAACATCGGCTGCATACTCATGCTTCACGGGGTGTACATCGAGAAGGGGATGGGCCTGGTAATACCGGGGTTTATCCCGGATGTTCTGGGAGAGATATACGAATATACCCCCACATTTACGGAGTTCCTCATAGGAATGGGCATCTGGGGATTCGGGATGCTCCTGTACACGATAATCCTGAAGGTCACCATTCCGATCAAAACAGGGGATTTCACCTCTTCCCGGGCCGAGACGAAAGCCGACGTTGAAGAGGCCGAGGGATTTCCTGCGTAAAACCCCTCCCGGGATTCAGCGCTCCCCGAGATCGGGAGGCAGAGAGATTCGGGTCAGCGGAATGCTGCATACAGGTATGGCGTGGAAACCCGGAAAACGATGGATGTCCATATATGGGTGGCGTTTGCTTCCCCGGGCGTCCCGTCTTCATCCCCCGCTTTCGGTCATGCAGTGATGAGCTTGTAGCACCCGAAGAGGAACCATCCCCCGAAACCGATCAGAAAGATGCCGCAGGCACATATGACGCGGCGGTAGACCTTTGCTGAAAAAACCTTCTTCCCCCTGGCGATTGCCGAGGAGACGACCGTGTACCAGGTGAAATCGGCCAGGATGTGGCCGATGAAAAAGCACACGACGCCGGGAACGCCCAGTTTGATCGACGCCACGAGGTATCCGAGGCCGATGGTGGCCCACCAGATTATCCAGTAGGGGTTCGAAATGGACCCGAGAATGCCCAGGAGGATGATGTTTCCCTTCTTTTCCCCGCTGCCGCGCAGCTGCTCCATGTCGATGGTGGAGGATTCCCGGACCATGGAGTACCCCATGATCAGCAGGATCGCTCCCCCCGAGAAAAACGAGAATATCTTGAATCCCGTCTTGACGATGAGCGAGGAAAGACCCGACAACAGAAGGATGACGAGAGCCGCTTCGAGGATGCTGTGTCCCACGATGAGAAGGGGCCCGGCTTTCGCGCCGCGCTTGACCGATTCGCCGATGGTGATCGTTAAAAGCGGTCCGGGCATGAGCGCCCCCGAGAGGGCGATCACGAAGGACCCCGTGGCGAGAAACATGAGTTCGGAAAACACCCGGCCCTCCACCTTCCGAAGATTGTTGTAAGAACCTATTGTATCCCACGCACCTTACCCCATGGCAACTATTTAAGGTAAGAAACCATGAAGGATGATCAATTATTCACGGCAGTGGGGATTGCGGAACGCGGAGTGCGGAATGAGAACCCGGGACCTAAAAGCATGAGAATCAGAGAGCGGAAAATATATCTATGGAAGATCCAAACAGCGAATGCTTCTGAAAACAAGAGCGTTTATAAGTGAAAAAGAATATATGAGCTGGGCCTCTTTACTTATGGGCCTCTGTTTTTGTTGGACTATGAACTACGAACTACGAACGGTAATTATCTATTGGCTCTGCAGGAAGGCCAGGATATCCCGCAGCTCCTGGCCCGTGAGTTCGGGCCAGGTAACGGCCTGGCTGACCATGTTGGCTTCCATGTTCGGTATGTGGTTCCACAGATAGCTGGCGAATTGTATGCTGTTATCGGGCCTGACCTGGCTGAGGAAGGTCTTTTTTTCCTCCTCCGTTTCGAAGTGGCAGTCTGCACATCCTTTCTGTTCCAGTATCTTTGCCCCCTTCGACGGGTCTCCCGGTTTGTCGATATAGTTCAGGGAGTAGAGGTAGACGATGAGATCGCCCATCTCCGTCTCGGAGAAGTAGGGCCACGAGAGGTTCTTCTCCCGGAATTTTGCCTGCATCTCCCCCGAGTGATTCCACAAGAGGGCCGTCAGCTCGGCAACGCCCGCCTGGGAAACGGTTTCCCCCAGGTCGGGGCCCTGCTTTCCCCCCTGCCCGAAAACGGCATGGCAGCTGATGCACTTTTTCTCGGCGAACAGCGTCCGCCCCTTGTTTGCATCGCCGATGCCGAGGAAGATCTTTTTCTCGCCCCTTTCTCCCTCGGTCAGGGCGGCAAAGAGGTTTGCCATGTCCTTGCCGGAGAACTTCGGAACGGGCGTGCCCGTTGAGAGCATCTGGCTTATCATCACGGGCCCGTGGTTCCACATTCGCTGTATGAGGACGATCTGGGATTTGTAGGCACCCAGCGGGTCAAGGGATACCCCTCCCCTCTTTCCTGCACTTCCCCTGAAGTGGCAGTTGAAGCAGAGTTTTTCCATGAGTATCTTTTCGCCCTTTGCCGGGTCACCGGGTTCGCTGAGATAGGGCAGCATGTAGAGGAACGAGACGAGCTGGTTCAGTTCCGGGGTGCTGAAATCGGGCCGCGGCAGCCCCTCTTTTCTCATGTGCACCGCCATCTGGGGTGCGTGGTTCCAGAGGGTGGAGAATATGTCGAGGAAGCTCCCGCGAAACTCGGATGTATCCAGGGTAGGTCCCGCTTTCTCTTCCTTTTCGAAGATGGCGTGGCACTGGCTGCAGTGCTTTTCCTCGAAGATTTTCCTTCCCGAGAAAAGATCACTGACCAGGAAATACCTCCGGACCCTGACCTGGTCTATTTTCGTGACCCGTTTTTTCACGGCTTCAGGCTTGGCCTTCTCGGGGGCTTTCTTGGTCCCTTCCCCGCATCCGGGGACAACCAGGAGGAAGCAGATGGCCAGGCTGAAAATCACCGGGGTTATATGGCGGAATCTCCCGTTTCGCATGGTTATTTAAACCTCCCGTAGTTCTTTTTTTTCGGCCGACCCTTCCCCCGGTTCTTCCCCGAGGCCCGCCTATTCCTTCCTTCCCCTCTGCAAGCCGATGAACACGTACGTCAACACTGAGGCGAGGGTGAAAAATACGGGAATGGCGACGATGCTGATTGCCACGGAAGCGTCGGGTGCATCCTTGAGCGCGAGTGAAACCTTGATCAGGTTGAGAATCCAGACGGCGATCCCGGTAAACAGCACCCAGATGAACGAGAGCGACAGGACCTGGATGATAAAGATCGTTTTATTGTTCATTATAGCCCTCCTTCACAGGCGAGGGAATGGGTGTGTCCTTTGGCCGGAGAAGAGTCATGTTTCATCGCGAGCCCCTCCTTCATCGTCTGGCGGCGGTGGTTCCGCGGCTTCGGCGGATGCCTTTTCTTCCGGCTCATGAAGTTCCATATCGGGTTGGTAGGATTTTATGCGCTCCCCCACGATGTGGGCGCTCTCTTCACGCCCTTCTTCGATTTCCCAGACGGAGATGACGGGGAAGAACCGCGCGAACAAAACGTACCCGAGGGCAAACACGGATACACCCCAGAGGAACAACATCCACTCCGTGTGGGTGGGAACGTAGATACCCGTCGGGTAGGGAAGGCGGGGATTGGCCAGCGACGGGACGACGATGGCGAGCCGCTCGAGCCACATGCCGATGATCACGGTGATGGACGCAACTAATATCCCCGGAATCGTCCGGGTTTTACGGTTTGAGAGCAGGGCCACGGGAATCACGAAATTGCAGATCACCATACCCCAGAAGTAGGGGGCAAATTTCCCCGTGAACTTGTACCAGAAAACACGCATCTCGTTCGGCTCGTGCCCGTAGAATGCCGTGAGATACTCCGAAAAGGTGAAATAGAACCAGATCAGGGACATGATGAGCAGGAGGATGCCGAGGTAGTTGAAGTGAATTTGCTTGAGGTACCTTTCCAGCCGGAATACCTTGCGGAATATGATCATGACGACGAGTATCGCCGCGATCCCGGAGAAGATGGCCCCCACCACGAAATAGGGCCCGAATATGGTGCTGTGCCACCCGGGCTGCACCGTCATTGCAAAGATATAAGAGATGATGGTGTGGACCGACACGGCGATGGGTATGACCATCACCATCAGGATGTTCATCGCCCGATCCAGCACCTCGTGCTGGCGCTTGGTTCCCTGCCACCCCCAGGAGAGAAAGTTGTAGAGCCAGCGTGGCCGGACTCCCCGATCCCGCAGGATCGCGATGTCGGGGATCATGGGGATGTAGAGATACACCGTGCTGGCGGTGAAATATGCCGTGATGCTGCACACGTCCCAGAGCAGGGGTGACTGGAGGCGGCCGTTGTAGAACAGGTGGAGAACCCGGTCAGGGCGCCCCAGGTCGATGATGGGATGCAAACCTCCTATTGCGAGAACGATGGCGGTGATGACTTCGGCCATTCGCGTGATGGGGCGCCGCCACTCGGCATTGGAGAGGCGCAGGATTGCCGAAATCAGGGTGCCTGCGTGGCTGATCCCGATGAAGAAGACGAAGTTTATGATGTAAAAACCCCAGGTGACGGGCTGTGCCATTCCGGTCACTCCCAGCCCGTATTTGAGCTGGCGGACGTAGATGTACATGGTGTAGAAGATAACGGCGAGAAGAATGGCGACGATGTAGTAGAACCCCCTGCCGGGATTTTCAATGGGCCTGAGCAGGGCAGCGTCGGGATGGGGGGTTACGGAAGTCCGTTCCATTTAATCCACCTCCCTTAGATAGATCACCTTTGGCTCCGTTCCCAGGTCTTCCAGCAGCATCATAGCCCGCGGGCTGTGTTTGAGGTGGCTTACGTGATGTTCGTGATTGTCCAGGTCGCCGAATACGATGGCTCCGGTCGGGCAGCTCTCCACGCAGGCGGGCTGGAAGTCATCTTCCAGCAGCTCCCGGTTTTCGTACTTGGCCTGCTCCTTGGCTTTTTGCAGGCGGTGGTGGCAGAACGTGCACTTCTCCACCACGCCGACGGGCCGCACCGAGACGTCGGGATTTTTCGTGGAGCGATTCTCCTTGATCCATTCCGGCTTGTACCAGTTGAAGGATTTGACCGTGTAGGGGCAGGCTGCCATGCAGTAGCGGCAGCCGATGCACTGGGGATATATCTGTGCAACGATGCCCTCGTCGTTCTTGTACGTGGCCCGGACGGGGCAAACCTTTGTGCAGGGTGGATGATCGCAGTGCATGCACGGGCGCGGAATCTGCCTCACCCGGAGGAGGGGATATTCCCCCTCGTACATGGTGAGCATGTCCATCCAGAGCATTGAACGCCCCAGTGCTGATTCTTCGGGTTCCACGATCGCCACGTTGTTTTCCAGCTTGCAGGCGGCCACGCACTCGCCGCAACCGGTGCATTTTTGGAGATCTATGACCATGCCCCACTTCATGTTACACGCTCCTTACTTCGTAATCTTTTCCACGCGGACCCGAGTAGACTGCCACGAAGTGCGGCCGCTCAGGGGGTCCACCCGGTAATCCAAATATGCGATCGCGTTTGTCCCGATGTTTTTCCCGTACCTTCCCGATCCCTTGTGCCCCTGCCCGAAGGGAACGGAGAGAATATCTGCAGAGACGGTGGGGACGATCTTCACGGGAAGGGTGAAAGAGCCCTTTTCCGTGGTGACGCGGATCTGATCATCCTCTTTCAGGTCCAGCATTACGGCCCGCTCGGGGTTGATCTCCGCCCAGGTCTGCCAGTAGAGGCGGGGATGGAGACCGAAGAGCTCCTGAAGGAGGGGCTGACTCGCCCCGAAACCGGTAATGTTCATCAGGGTCGTGAAGGGGACGAGGGTGAAGGTATCGTTTGATACGGTCTCCTTGGCCCTCTCCTCCAGCCGCGCAAGCGGATCCCTGCCCGTATCCTCACCTCCCTCGGAAGGTTTCTGGAAAGATCTTTCGGAAAAGAGCTGCTCCAGCCGTTTGAGCGTGGGAAAGGCGAACTTTTTTCGCCCCCGCCAGGTGACGTCGGGATAGCCGTCGGGATCCCACCATCCCCCCTTTTCGCTGAGCAGTCGCCAGAAATCAGAAAAAGCGGGGTAACTGTACACCTGCCAGCCGCGCTTGCGGATCTCCTGGAGAAACTCGAGGGAAACTTCCTCGAAGTAGGGCGTTCCCTTTCCGGAGTCGAAGATCTGCTTCATGCGGGCCTGGAGATATTCACGGTATGATTTAACCCTCTGGCCCGGGAGAATCTTGACGTTTTGATCCGCCGCCAGCCTGGCGAGTACATCCCCCAGGGAGCGGGGGCCTTTCACGGGGCTTGCCACGGGCTGCATGAGTCCCACCTGGGCGAAGGGAAGGTTGGGTACGGGCAGCGTGAGATCCCACTGCTCCAGATAGGTCGGCAAGGGAAGGACGATATCGGCAAAGGGTGAGGTGTCGTCGATGAAGCTTGCAAACTGGACCACCCTCGGTATATTGCTCAGGAACCCCTCCCAGGCCTCGCGATTTGCTGCCTGGAATACCGGGTCTGCCTGGGCGATCATCAGCAGGGAAAGATCGGGAGCCTTTCCCTTTGGGAAAAGTTCCGGCAACGCCTGCGTCGCCCAGGAAGCGGGAAGGGCGTGATCGCCCGGATTCAGATCCTTCCCGGTGAAGGACCGGGAGCGCGGGTCGAAGGCGTTTTCCCTCACCGGCCCCCAGGGGAGCGCGGCAGGCTCCCGCCAGAGCCCGGGGGGGGAAAAACTGCCGGAAACTGCATTCAGCGAAGCTACGGCCCACTGGTTGAAAAGGGCTGTCTCGGTTGCATCAGCCGTGCCTCCCGAAAGGGCCAGCGGAGCCCGTGCGGACTCGAAGCCGCGTGCAAGCTGGATAATTTTCTCGGCAGGTACGCCGGTGAGCTCGGAGACGCGGTCAGGGTAAAAATTCCGCCTCACCATGTCCTGGAACTCTTTTATATTCTGAGTGCTTACCGTGCTTTTCCCGATGAACTCCTGGTCGTAGAACTTGTCCCTCATGATTACGTAGACCATTCCCAGGGCGAGGACGCCCGCGCTTCCCGGCAGGATTTTCACCCACTCCGTGGCGTTGATGCCGGCGTGGGACATGCGTGGTGAGAGGTGAATCATCTTCAGCCCCGTCCGTGGGCGCTTTTCCTTCAATTTTCCATAGATGGAGTTGAATTGCACGGGCGAGGGGGTCTCCTCGAGAAGGTTCGTGCCGAAGGTCAAGAGGTAATCGCAACGGTCAAGGTCGAAGGCGAGTGCGGGGAATTTCCCGCCTCCCTGGAAAAGGCCGAGCTCGTTTACCGCGGGGGGACGCCAGGGGAACAGGTGTGGCGAGCCGAAACCGGTCATGAACTCTTCCGTGAAACGGGTGAGCATGCTGTTACCGTCTCCCAGGATGAAGCCGAAGCGGTCGGTGCGTTTTTCCTTCCGGAGGGTTGTCAGTCCCTGTTCGACCTGTCTGATGGCTTCGTCCCAGGATACGGGTTCAAATGACGCCTCTCCCTTCTTGCCCGTGCGCACGAGGGGTTGTGTCAACCGATCGGGGTGGTAAAGGAGCTCCAGGCCCGCTTCTCCCATAGGGCAGGTGAATCCTCTGTTTACCGGTGCGATGGGATTTCCCAGGATCCGCACCGGGATGTCATCGATGAGCCGGACGCGAATGCCGCACCCTGCCGGGCACTGCCCGCAGGTCGATACTTTCCAGGTCTCGATGCGGGGGCCGGATATTATTTTTTGCTTCCACTCATCCGGCACGGCCCACACCCGGGAATAGCCCCCGGCCACGGCACCCGTAACTCCCAACAGGCGAAGAAAGTCGCGACGAGAAATGTTCATCAACAGCTCCTTTTATTTACCGGTGGCAAGTGGCGCAATCCAAATCCACGCTGTTTTTCTCATGGCACTCCAGGCACCACTCCATGGTAATTTTTACCGCTGGCTTGGAAAAGGGGCGGCTCATTGCGGAAACGTTCCCGTGGCACTGCTCGCAGTCCACCCTTCCCAGCGCCACGTGGCGCCTGTGGGAAAAGTAGGCGTGGTCCGGGACGCGGTGCACCTGGATCCAGGGGATCTGCCGGTTTTCGCTAATATATTCTACGAGCTTTTTCTCCTCCTCGCTCTCGGTCATCGCCTCATCGTGGCACTCCAGCCAAACCTCGATGTTGGGTATCGTTGCCTTCTGATGGGTGAGGACCCTCTTGTGGCAGTCAAGGCAGTCGAGGTCCGCCTCCTCGACATGTTTTTTGTGATCATAGGCGATCGGCTGCGTGTAGCTACCCTGCTGGGAGCAGCTGCCGGCGATGAATAAGGACAAAGCAAGAGCGATTGAAAAAGGCCAGTTTTTCATTTCCTTTCAGTCCCGGTTCATTTTTGATTTCAAAGTATTATACATAACCCGATTTTGATTGCAAAAAAAAAATTAGAAAACGAGAAAAACTATCAGTAAGTCCCTGAGGAAAACTATGATTCGGGTTCGCTTTTTCCCGGACCCCAGATGGGGTCTGCGTAGAAACGCCGCCTCAGCTTCTCTTCGGGATACCTTTTCAGGTAGGCCTCCTCGGTGAACTCGATCCGGTAGAACTTCGCATATTCGAGAAGGACGTTGTAGGCGAAAGAGGCTTCCAGAAACTTTCCGGCATCTGCCCCGTCGCCCCCCATGTCGGGGTGGTGTATCCGGGCGAGCTCCCGGTAGGCGTTCTTTATCTCTGCAAGGGTGGCCGAGTCGCCGAGACCAAGGAGCCTGGCTGCCTTGCGAACCTGCCGGAAGGTGAATTTCGTATCTCCCCTCATCCTGGTGAGATTATACATGAATATAACGCGTCCGGTCCGGGAAAAAGAGAGGAGCCTGCCCCGGGAAGGGCAGGCTACTCATGCAAGAAAAATAGGAAGAAGATGGGCATACA
>JBFFNJ010000059.1:0-10438 GCA_041563215.1 Candidatus Deferrimicrobia bacterium
CAGCACGTCGCGTGGGCCGAGATCCCCCCTATGGCCCGTCCGGAAACAGACAATTTCGAGCTCGTCGTGCGGACATCGGGGATAGGCCCGGGGGAGGAGGTCCTGCTCTGCGCTCCCTGCCACTCGAGGCGCACTGTTCTAGGGGAGTACAACCACGGAAGCGAAAGCTACTTCGATACTTTCCTCCCGGCACTGCTCAGGGAAGACCTGTACTACCCGGACGGCCAGATCCTGGAAGAGGTGTATGTCTACGGATCGTACGTACAGAGCAAGATGTACAAAAGCGGTGTCCGCTGCACCGACTGTCACGACGTGCACAGCCTCAAGCTCATAAAGGAGGGCAACGACCTCTGCCTGCAGTGCCACAGGGCGGATGCCTACAACACATCGAAACACCACTTCCACAAGGAGTTTTACCGGGGAAAACCGAGCGACGGGTGGTCCTGTGTTCTATGTCACATGCCGGGGAGAAACTACATGGTAATCGACAACCGGGCGGACCACAGCATCCGCGTCCCCCGGCCGGACCTGAACCTGAAGATCGGCGTCCCCGACTCCTGCAGCATGTCAGGGTGTCACGGAGACAAACCGGTTCAATGGTCCGCCGACTGGTACACCAAGTGGTACGGAATATCCCGGAAACCGCACTTCGGCACGATAATCGCATCGGGCAGAGCCGCAAAAGTCGAGGCGCTTAAAGACCTGGTCTGGCTGGCTGAAAACCAGCTTTATCCGTCCATCGTTCGCTCCACCGCGCTCTCCCTCTTGAGATCCTACCACGGGGACGGGGTCATCGGCGCAATAACGGGCGGTCTCATGGACGTGGAACCCCTGGTCAGGCACACAGCGGTGATAAGTTCAGGTATATTAGAACCGAAACGGAGAGCAGAGCTCATCGGCCCACTCCTTTGGGACCAGAACAGGGTGGTTCGCATGGAGGCAGCCCGCGTACTGGCCAACGTAGACTTCGAGCTGCTCAAACCGGATCAGAAAAAGGAGTTCCAGGTAGTCCTTGCAGAGTATGAGCAGGCCATGGAATACTCACTCGACTTTGCCTTCGCCGGATTCAACCTTGGAAACCTCTACTCCTCCCTCGGTAATACTGAGAAGGCAGAAGAGCTCTACCGGACGGCGATAGGGATCGATGACCTCTTTTATCCGGCCAAGATCAACCTGGCGATGCTCTATAACCGGCAGGGGAAAAACGACGAGGCGGAAAGACTCCTCCTTGGGGTAGCGGAAGCCAATCCCGGGCTCCATGACATAAACTATTCTCTCGGCCTTCTCTATGTGGAGTTGGGACAACCGGACAAGGCGGCGTCTTACCTCGGGAAAGCGGCAAAGGGAATGCCGGGAAATGCCAGGATCCACTACAATTACGGGCTATTGCTCCAGCAGCTGGGCAAAATGGGGAAGGCGGAAAAAGCGCTGAATAAAGCCCTCGAAATAGATCCGGCCAACATGGATTACCTCTACGCAGTAGCGGATCACTATCTGAAGCGGGGGATGCTCCTGAAAGCGAGAAAGATCGCCCAGCAGATGAAGGAAAAACACCCGCAAAACACATTGGGCCAGGATATTTTAAATTTCATCGACTCCAGACCTGAATAAAACCGCAAAGAAAGCGGGGGTAAGGTCTTCACTCTTCACAAAAAAACCTGTTCCGGGTTCCAAATTCCGAGGACCGAAATCCATACTCCGAAATACGCATTACCACGCTGCAATGATGTGTCGCTCTCTTTTGTTCTTCTCTCCGCTGTTTGGAGCTTTAAATGCCCGGCCGTTCGAACCATCAGATCCCTATGTATCGATTACTCTTTCAGCACCTCCAAAAGGGGAACCCCCACCGACCCTGACGGGGGCTTGATTTCCAGATAGGCTGCAATCGTCGCGGCTATGTCCTGGGGCCCCACCGGCCTGCTTATTCTCTGAGCCGGAACACCGTTGCCGGCAAAGAAAATTGGCACGTAGGTATCGTACTTCCACGGCGAGCCGTGGATTGCGGCAATTTTTTCGATGCCCATCTTTTCGGCTTCCTCGGTGGAGTGTAAAAACCAGTAGTGCTCCGGCACCATGTGGATGTTGCCGGAACGTGAGGGATGAAAACTGCGCCGGATCTGGTTCTGGATCGGCGACTCGGTTATTCGTCCGGCGAATAAATCGCTGCGTGTCATGGCATAGACAATCCCCTCTACTTTCATCATTTCTGCGGCGACAAAGCGCTCAACCTCTTCTATATCGAGCTTTGCATCTTCTATGGCATCGAGGTTGAAATAGAGGTAGGGATGACTGTGGGTGGCAACGAGGTCATCCCGCCCGAACCGTTTCTTCAGCGCATCCGTCAAAGGAGAGCCTTTTTTAAACCAGTCTAATGGAAAGCGCCCCGTTTTCATTCCGTGTTCGGCCATGTATTCGGGGGCTTCAGGCGCGCCGTGGTCGGCAGAAAGAACGATCAGGGTCTCGTCGAGACCGATATTCTTGTCTACGTAGTGAAAAAGCTCGGCCAGTACCCGGTCAAGGCGAAGGATATTATCCTCCGTTTCCAGACTGGAGGGCCCGAAGAGATGGCCAATATAGTCGGTGGATGAAAAACTGACTGCCAGATAATCGGTAGCATCTCCCTGGCCAACCTTCTCCTTCTCGATGAGTGCTTTAGTAAAATCGAGGGTCAGCTCGTCACCGATGGGGGTTAATGCAAGAATCAAATAGAAATACTTCGAGCTTCCATCTCCCAAGGAATGAGGGAACGTCCGGCCCAGTTCCCCGAACGCGGCTTCGTAGGGACGATCATCGATATCCCCGGCGATGTAGGTGGAGCGATCATGCAGGAGGTCCCAGGTTTTTCCTTTGTAACGGTCGGCAGGTTTCGAGGCGTTCCATTCCTTTACCCACCCGGGATAATCGTCATAGTAGTAGGTGCTGGTAACAAACTTGCCACTGCTCTTGGAGAACCAGAAGGCCTTGCCCACATGTCCTCCCGGAAGGATGGCCCCGCGATCCTTGACGGAAACGCCGAATACCCGTGACTGCCCACCGTTGTGAACGACGAGCTCATCGCCAGTCGTGGTGGCAAGAAGATTGCGGGGCGAGACGCCTTCGTGGGGTTTCGGTTTGCTGCCGATGATGTGATGGCGGTCGTCTTCGGTGTTATATACGAACTCACCTGTTTTCTGATCGATCCAGTCATTGGCGATAATGCCATGCCTGGACGGATCTGCACCCGTGGCAAGCGTGGCGTGCCCAACTGCTGTTTCCGTGTTGGCGTGCTGATAGTGGGCATTGCTGTAATGGGTGCCCTTATCCAGTAAATAACGGAAGCCCCCTTCGCCGAGACGGTCCTTGAATCGCATGGGAAGGTCACCGCGCAACTGGTCTACGGTGATCTGCAGGACCAGTTTTGGCCTTGTATCATCAGCAGAAGCGGGCAGCATCAGCCCTGGTACAAGGAAAAAGATGATCAACAGTAGAAATATCTTTTTTAATTTCATGGTCTTCCCCCTTCTTGTTTTCTTTTGAATTTCGATGCCTGATTTCTGCCGTGATTGCCTTACGTATTGTTAAATTATACAGACAATTTCTGAATATTGTAAGGATGGGGAGGGACAAATGAATAGATGAACCGCAAATTTGGGTCACAAATTAGTGTCAGGTCTACACTATGGAGGAAAATCCAGTTCCGGGTTTCGAGTTCAGAGTTCCGAAATCCGCAATCGGCTTTACCATGCTGATAAGATGTGTCAAATGTGTAGATCTGACCCCGGTTAGTTCATCAGAACCCGAAGGGCTGATTGATAAATAACTGGAACTGCACCGTCTCAGACGATACCCCCCCGTCGATCCTTATAATGAGCTTGTTCACCATCGCCCGGATGCCGGCGCCAATGGTCCACTTCATGCTCGAGTGCAAATCGTCGAGTGTCCACGAGGGTGCGACCCTCCCCACCTCGCCGAAACCGACGAACTGGACCCAGTCCCAGTCGAGCCTCCCTCCCACGGTAAAATTCTTCAGGGGGTTCCAGGTCGGGATGTGACGGTACTCGAGTCCGTAGTAAATTGCAGATCGGTCGTAAAAACGGCTGGCGGGATATCCCCTCAGCTTCCAGAGGCCGCCCAGCGTGGCCCCCTCGAAGAGGGGAGGCCTTTGAAACGTCCTGTTTCCGCTCGAATCGGTGTCGAACCGGTTCCAGGTTATGACATCGGTGGTCCAGAAGTCGAAGGCGATTACCCTCTGTCTCGCCTTGGGCGTTGCCCCCAGGGAGAAATATTTTTCGTACTCAAATTCCCAGGAGGCCCAGGAAACGGTACTGTTGAGTTCACCAAAGTCATTTTTATATGCAACGCTCTGTGCACTGCCCCGTGAAGGATTGCTATAGAGGTCGGTGTTGTCATAGAACAGCTGGAACTCGATCCCCGACGTTCTCAGCAGGTCCTCGTCAAGGGGAACATCGGCGTCGATGAAATCTTTCTCCCGGTAAAAAGGTGCAATCTTGATATAGGTCCTCCCGCTCCTGAACGGGTTCCATGTCTCACCTCCCGTCGCACCCGACTCCAGGATTCCTTCGTCGAGCACCCGTTCCGCGATGATGTTTTCTTTTCCGGAGCCGATGGGCAGAAGCAGATTGAACCATAACTTGATAGAGATGTCTTCGGCGGTGCTGGAGATGAAATTATCCTCGTCGGAATCGTTGCTCCCCGCCCTCTCATTGGAAAAGTTCGGGTTCCCGTCCACGTAGGAGTCAACCTCGTCGAAGCGGTCGATGAAAAAAACGGGCGTCAAAAAGAGCCTTTTGAACAAGGGAACCTGGAGGTCTTTGTTGTGGAGGAACATGAGCCATGAACCCTCGACGCTGCCGAGCGCCGTAAAAACGGTGGAATTCTGAGGTTGGATATGCCCCCCCTCGATAAGCGCCACGCCGGCGCCGAAACCAATCGTCTCGTTGTAGAAGGGATAGGGCAGGACAACGATTTTGGGCTTTCTCTCCGGCCTCTACTTATCGATAATCAGGTCCTGGGAGCTTGCAGCAGCGGGCCAGAAAAATAACAATGAAAACAATACGAGACATACCACCAAACACTTCCCAATCTTTGCGTTCCACTCACCTCCCCTGAAAAAGATCATCTCCAGCCCCCCGTATGTCAAGTTTTCGACAAAGCCCTAATTTGCTTGTTACTCAGGGTTGCGAAAATATTGATCCTCCCCCGAGGGGGCTCTGGTTTCCGGCACTGCCCTCAGGGGATCGTGCACGCGCCGAACACAACGAACCCGAACCGGTCGCCCGATGCGGTCATGGTCATCTTACCCGTTTCCTCCCCGATTGTCACGCTCCATCCTCTTCCCTGCTGTCCCCCCTGGATGACGAGCGCTCCACCCTCCTGCTCCATACGCTCGATTCCAACCTCCCGCGTCTCTCCACTTGGAAGGGTTCCCATTGCCTTTTTTCCCGCGAAATCTATCCTGATAAACTGCGGGATGTTTATGCCCTCCGCCGTGCTCTCCATGCAACCGTTCTCCGGTCCGCACTCAAAAACATCGACCACCGCGCAGAGCAGGTTCGATGATCCGTCAATAGCCGCAGATGCGGGCGTGACGAGCACAGCAACCATGAGCAACGCGAAAAAGATAGAGGCTGCTTTTCTCATAATGGCTCTCCTTTCGGTTCGATTTTCGTTGATTACAGCCGTGGACTGCGATTTCCGGCGAACATAACCCCTTGTCTTCTTTGCAGTGCCGGCTCTG
The DNA here is from genome assembly GCA_041563215.1 of Candidatus Deferrimicrobia bacterium. GTDB lineage: Bacteria > Desulfobacterota > Deferrimicrobia > J040 > J040 > WVXK01. Next base: position 5,738 of record JBFFNJ010000059.1, read on the forward strand.
CGCAAGGGATCGGGCGGTCACTTAACCGAATATCCCCGGCCTTCCAGGCAGGCGGAATAGGCCCGATTGTAACTCCCGCGATTCCGCTCGTAATTTGCCACCTGCTCATTGGCCCACTGCTCTTTCTTCTGCTCTTCCCGGGCTCTCTGGTCGCGCCTCCTCATGCCGCCGACCAGACCGCCTCCTGCAGCGCCGATTGCCGCCCCCTTGCCCGCGTCACCGGCTATCGCCCCGACTGCCAGCCCTGCAACGGCACCACGGGCTGCTCCGCGGGCCACGCCACCCTCTTTTGCCTCTTCTCTGGGCGGTGGTTCGGTTGCCGTGGGACGCTGCATGGGGTCGAAACCCGACTGGTCCCTGGCCCACCGGTAGCATTCGAACTCGTCCTTCTCCTGCTGCTCCTTGCTCTGCCCCTGGGCTGGATAGACGACCAGTTCCTGGGCATGGGCAAGGTCTGCAGCCTGCCCGACGATCCCGAGGAAAAAGAGGAGAAATACTCCCGTGATAACTGCAAAAAATAGGCCCCCGTTACTCTGTTTTCCCCTCATTGTCAGACCTCCGTTTTCTTTGAAAAAAGGATTTTGTGCAGGTTCTAAAACCATTGTAGTTAAGATTCACGACGGTCTCAATGCGATTCTCATCAATTTCCCACGCCCTGCCGCCGTTGAAAAGTTCCCCTTTTTCCCTCTGGCCTTGTAACAATTATTTTTCCGGACAGGCACGATGGGCAAAGAAACACAGGAAGGCTCAAAGATTTGCTCAAAGCTGCAATTTTGAGCAAAGTGAAGAAACTTTTCACCACACGCACAGTCTAAAATAAATCAACCGTTAGCACGGAACACCATGAAAAAAAATGGTGGGGTATTTCACTCCCGATGAAAAGGAGGAACATGATGGTTGGAACTGGAGGAGAAAAAAGACATTTTGCGCCGCAATTACTGGGAAAACTCTTACTGTTGCTGGTATCGGTATCCATGGTGGGATGTATTGCCGCTGTTCCCGTCATAATAAAGATGGCCGGCTCCAAACACTACACCGCTACGGTACAGATGAAGACAGGGGCAGAGGAGGTCTACCAAGCGGTTATTGTTGAACTCGAAAAGAAACCCGATGTGAAAATCGAAACACGAGATGACGAGAAATTTCTCGTCGAAGCTACAAAAGGGGAGATCTTCGCGAGCATCCATGCCGAACCCCTGAATCGGGGAACCCAGCTGATCGTGACTGCTGATGCCGGCGACAAGGATGAGGACAAAGACCTGGCCCTTCGCATCGTAAAAGCGGTGTGTGATTTAGTCGGCGAGCAGTGCAAAGCGCCCGAAGAGGGATAAGAAAAGTCTCGCGGATGGGATGATTTGCAGCGGCATACGAGAAGTGTGGACGGGTTGAAAGTTTTAACCTTCTTTGTCGCCTATTGTTCCTCCTGAAAAACCATCATCAGGTTTTCGATATTTCGGCGCATGACGCTCAGGAAGTCTCCTTCTGCCGGAACGCTTTCACAGGGATCGAAAACGACGCTATCGATCCCCATCCTCTTCAGCTTTTTTGCGATCTCATCCTTCGGCTTCCTCTCCCAGATCATCCACTTCGCCGGGTGAGCTTTCAGGATATTGTTGAGTTCGAGCCACTGCTCCCCCGTCGGGATCCGGTCGGGCTCCCAGTGCACGCTTCTTAAATTGAGATTGTACCGCCTGGCAAGGTACTGGTAGACGGGGTGGGATGAGATGATGGGCCGCTTGCGGTTTATCGCGACGATTTCCTTAACTTTCCCGTCAAGAGCCACAAGGTCTTTTTCCAGCGACTCATAGTTCCGCTGAAAAACCTCTTTGAAGCCGGGCTCTCTCCGGCTCAGCGCATCGGCAACCTCCTTCGCCTGTTTTGCAGCCAGGGCGAAGTCGAGCCAGGTGGTGGAGGCGATGTTCTCGTGGGCGTGCTCGCCTCCCGGGCCGTGGCGGTGAGTTGCGACCTGTTCTGCGGCGATGTAGCTGTCCTTGAACTTTGCCGAGGTGTCCACCAACTTTGCCCGGGGGAGCGACACCCGGTCGGCCCACTTCGCGTAGCCCGCCCCGTTCAAGAGGATAAGATCGGCCTTCTGGTAGGAAACGATGGTCGGGATATCGGGAGACCAGCTGGCGGGGTCCGCATCCGGCGGGGCGGGAAAGACGACTTTCGCGTGCTTTCCTGCGATGCGCCCGGTGAAGTACATAAGGGGATAGTTTACGACATAAACCGTTAATTTGTATGACGTTTCAGCAAAAACCCGCGTGAGGGAAAGGGGACAGACAAGAATAATCATCAATCCGAAAACGATGAATCGGGTGATTAAACGAATCCCGCTGAACCTGCTCACCGGACCCGTTACCGTCAATCTCAAAATTTCTACCTCTATCGGACCCGGTTTTAACCCAAATCGAATCCCAACGCACCGTTGAAGAACAGGATGTAGTTCGAGTCGAACTCTCCTTTAAATCTTGCTCCCTGCGCGGTCTGATCCACCTCTCCCTTTCCCATCCAGAGAAAGCTGAAGCCCACGGCATAATAGGGTGCGTCCTCACCGCCGCCGGCGTAGGCCAACCCGAATCTTACCTGCTCGTCCACCGGCAGGTCGATCGTGCGCTTGTCATCGTCCACAGCCGAAGTGTCATATCCCACGCCCATGGCGATCAAATTTTTATCGAACTTGTAGATCAGCCCGGCACCCACGTGCCAGGTGTCATCAAAACCACGGTCGACATTCTGGATGGACGTTATCGGGCCCCCCGTTATCTGAAAGCGATTTTTGCTGAAGCTCGACCACTCCTCCCAGTCGGCATCGAAGAGTAGCGTGAGTCTGTCCGAAACGTTCAGTTTCAGACCGACCTGGAACAGCTGCGGAAAATCCCAGCTTATTTTCGCCCTGTCCAGCTGCGAGGTGATCTGGTTGATTATCGGGATCTGGACGTTGTTGAACTTGATGGGCCCCTCGAGATCGGACTGAATCTTGGTGCGGTAAACGCACCCGAGCATGGCCCTGTCCGATATCTGCCAGGTCAGGCCCAGATATCCCTGATAGCCCCAATCATCGAGACCATCAAAGTTGATTTCTCCGTCGGGAGTTCCCGGAATCACTGCATTCTGGTTCAGGGCAACCTGGTAATCCATCACGGAGTACATTATGGAAACGCCGGCGCCGGCGGAGACCCTGTCGCTTATACGGTATCCCACTGCGGGATTGAAGGTCAGTCCGGATAACGTCACTTTCGTGGCCATGTAGCGCCCCACGAAATCCCTGCCGTAGTTTGCGCCCCCCCCGAGGGGCGCGGAAATGCCCATGCCCAGACGCCACTGGTCCGAGAGAACCTTGACCCCGTATATGCCGGGGATGGGAGTTGCCACTCCCGCGTTGTCACCGTCGCTCCCCCCCGCCTCGGCGATCGATGCATCGAATCGGACTTCCGGGAGCAGGAGTTGAATCCCGCCCATGAAAGCATCTTTTTTGATACCGGTCATTCCCGCCGGATTTGTATAAGCGGCATCGGCTGTTTTGTTGTTCACCACGTTCAGCACACCGGCGGTTCCCACGCTGCCCGGAGATGCAAGCTCGGAGAGATACAACCCGCCCGCAAAGGCTTGATGACAGATACACATCGTAATGACGAGAAAAAATGAGCAAAGCGCCCACGTAATCCTCTTTCCAGGCATATCCCCCTCCCTTTACTCCGGAATTTGAACGGCACCTCGTCTCAAATGGGCCAAGATCGTTCATTGCTGGTCTTTTCTATTAAAGATAAAAAAGATCCTCATTGCAACGTATAAAGCTCCCTGCTCGCGATAACCCTTTATGGTATAGCAAAGTATTTTCATCCCGTTGAGCTTGACGACTCAGCCCTCATCGGATAAACAGCGTACGGACGATACTGTGAGCAAACTGGTTCACCGTCACCATCATGACGCCGCACAGAAGTCCGCTGACGGCCACAATGATCAAGATCTCCGCGCCGATAAGCCGTGCGGTGGTGGCGCGCCGGCAGCCGAGCTTGAAGATCGTCTCCATCTCCCGCTGCCTGAGACGGAGCGATAACGCGAATACGAGGATGATGGCCATGACCGTCGCCAGCCCCACCACGGAGATGACCGCGTCGAGCACGTTCTTTATGCGGAAGATGTTCTGGAGGAGCCCGTCGATGACCTCTACGGGCCTCACGATCTGATGGCCCTCCTCTCCGGAGAGGTAGCGGCCGCGCAAAATCGTACCCGATTTGGCATCTTTCGGAACGGCGACGACGGCCGTGATCGGGTAGATCGAGGAGTCGCCGTGAAAGTGAAAGGAGCCCACGTTCTCCCCGGTGATCTCCGTGTAGTGGTAGAGCTTTGCGCCCGCCGTCACGTTCGTATCGGTCCTCGAAAGGACCAGGGTGTCATCTTTTATCTTCGTTACGTCCTCGTGGCCGTGCCCCAGTCCCTGGATGACCCAGGCCGTTTTGATATCCACGAATACGGCAAGGTCGTCGGAGGTGTGAGATCTTTCGAGCACCCCGGCAACGTGCATCTTCAGGGGATAGACGCCGGCAAGGTCGAAGAGGTTCTCGGGAGAGGATACCAGGCTGTCTCCCGGTTTCAGGTTCAAACGCCCTGCCACCTGTGCACCCAGGACGCACTCACCCAGAACGGCCAGGGACCGGCCGCTTCTGATCCTCAGGCCGCGGAAGTCGAAGTAATCGA
>JBFFNJ010000060.1:0-10354 GCA_041563215.1 Candidatus Deferrimicrobia bacterium
GCAATATACTTCGGGGACCGGGTGGTGGTCATGTCGGATGCGGGGAGCCTTCAGAAATCGTTCACCATCCGCCTGCCTCGTCCCCGGGACAGGGGCTCCCCCGATTTCTTCGATATCAGGGAAAAGATTTATCGGGAGTTTCACCTGACCGCGCCGAGATCTCATTTCTACCAGATATAGATACCATCATCAAGCAAGGAGGGAACCATGGAGGGAAAAAAACTCACGAGAAGGGATTTCCTGAGACTGTCGGGAGTCTCCCTTTCAGGCCTGACCGTTGCCGGAACGTACCTCGCTCCCCTGGGGAGACATCTCCTGCCGGAGGCCTCTGCCGCAGAGGACCCGGTCGTTAGGATCGGCTATATCCCCATAACCGATGCGACGCCTCTCCTCATTGCCTACGCGAAAGGCTATTTCGAGGAGGAGGGCCTCCGTGTGGAAAAGCCCGTGCTGATTCGCGGCTGGTCGTCGATATCTGAAGCCTTCATCTCGGGAAAGCTCAACCTCGTCCACCTGCTCTTTCCCATTACGATATACATGCGCTACAGACTCGGCTTTCCCGTGAAAGTTGTCGCCTGGGACCATACGAACAATTCGGCCATTACCGTCGTGGGCAACGGTACTATCAATGAGCTCCCGGACCTGGCGGGGAAGAGGATCGCCGTTCCCTACTGGTACTCGATGCACAACCTCGTCCTCCAGAAGATCTTGCGCTCCTTCTCCATCGAGCCCGTCATCGAGAAGGCCGGTGAGAAGGTGGGGAAAAATGAGACGAGACTGGTCATCATGAATCCGCCGGACATGCCCCCCGGCCTCTCTTCCGGTTCGATAGACGGGTACATCGTCGCCGAACCCTTCAACGCGGCGGGTGAGATCTTTGCGGGGGGAAAGATACTCAGGTTCACGGGCGACGTATGGAAGAACCATCCCTGCTGCGTGGTGACGATGCACGAGGAAAGCATCAAAAACAGGGCCTGGGCGCAGAAGGTGATGAATGCCGTAGTGAAGGCTCAGCTCTACAGCTCCGAGAACCTGCCCGAAGTTGCCCACATACTCTCCAAAGAGGGAAGGAATCTCATTCCGCTCCCCGAGAAGGTTTTGAAAAGAGCCCTGACAACCTATTTCGATGAAAAGTCCTATCTCGGTGGTGCCATACGCCACGGGGAATGGGAGACGGGAAGGGTCGGCTTCCAACCCTACCCATTCCCATCGCACACAAAGAAGATGCTCGAGCTTTTCAAGAAGTCGAAATTCGAGGGGGACCGCTCTTTCCTGGACAGTCTGACCGGCGAGAAGGTTGCAGAAGACCTCGTACATTACGATTTCGTGAAGGCGGCCGTCGATGGCGTGGGGGGGCTTGCGAAGTTCATGTCCCGGAAGGACTTCGTTCTCTCCGAGAAATTCGGCTATGACCAGGAGGTCACCTTTGAGGTCTGATTCCGGCAAAAGGGGAAGGGTTCTGGAGAGTTTCGCAGCCCCGGCGGGGGTTATCCTCTTTATCATCCTGTGGCAGGTGGCAACGGCGGAATCCTTCTTCGGGAGCGCTTTCAGGGTAAACTTCTCTCCTGAAAGAAGCGCAAGGGCTCTCTCCTCAATTTTGGTGAGCGGTGAAATAGTGCCCCATGTCGCGGCAAGCCTGAAGAGGATAGGGATCGGCCTTAGTCTCGCTGCCCTTATCGGGATACCCGTCGGTCTCGTAACGGGGTACGTCAGGCAGGTAGACAGGCTAACCTACGGGACCTTCCAGTTTCTCCGGATGATCAGCCCCCTTGCGTGGATGCCCCTGGCAATAGCCATATTCGGCATAGGGGACAGGCCCGTCTACTTTCTCGTATCCATAGCGGCGGTGTGGCCCTTTGTCATCAACACCTCCTTCGGGGTCAAGTCGATAGAGGAGATATGGCTGAAAGTCGCAACCATACATCGGATCCGCGGACTCGCATTTTTAAGGCGCGTGCTCCTTCCCGCTACGCTGCCGGACATTCTCGTCGGGCTCCGCCTGGCTCTCGGAATATCCTGGATCGTTCTCGTCCCGGCGGAGATGCTGGGCGTGTCGGAGGGCCTCGGGTATTACATCCTGGACACGCGGGACCGTTTCGCTTACGGCGAGCTGGTGGCGGTCATCCTGATCATCGGGTTTCTTGGGTATCTGTCGGACTACCTTATCAGGGCCGTTCAGAGCAAAGTGTCCTGGGCGGATCGGGGGGGATCGGAGTAGGAGATGAAATACAGGTACCCGAAACTGAACGTGAAGATCCCCTCGAAAGAGGAGATCAAGGAAAAAACGCCCGGAAAAGCTACGAAAGAGCTGATGGAGAAGCTGGAGAAAGAGGGCATATCGTGCTGGGCAGACCGGCACGAGGCACAGCAGCCGCAGTGCCTCTTCGGCCTCCGCGGCGAGTGCTGCCGGCTCTGTCTCATGGGCCCCTGCCGCATCACCGAGAAGAGCCCCCGGGGGATCTGCGGCCTCGACGTGAACGGGATCGCCATGGGGCACCTGCTCAGGATGCTCGCCGCCGGGTGCGCCGCACACGGCCAGCACACCTTCGATGTCCTGATGACGCTGCGAAAAACCGCGAAGGGGGAGACGGGCTTCAGCATCGCCGGGAAAGAGCGGGTCTTCGAACTGGCGGAACTCTTTTCCGTCGAAACCGCCGGCAGGGACGTGGCGGAGATCGCCGAAGATGTTGCCGGCGTCCTGATCGACGACCTGACGCGCTGGGACGACGAGCCGATCCGCACCATGATGGCCATCGCCCCGAAGGAGCGCATCGATACCTGGAAAAAGCTCGATATCCTTCCCCGCAGCTCATTTTACGAGGTTTTCGAGTCGCTTCACCGCACGACCCTGGGTGCGAACTCCGACTGGAGGAACCTGGCGAAGCAAGACCTCCGGACCTCCCTTGCTTACTGCTGGGCCTCGATATTCGGGTCGAACCTGGCCACGGAGATCCTCTTCGGCGTGCCGAAGGTCAAAACGGGAACGGTGAGTTACAGCATCATGAAAGAGGGCTACGTGAACATCCTCGTCCACGGGCACACGCCGCCCATGGTGGAGGCCGTTGCTGCCGCCGTAAAAGAGGATGAGCTCATAGCGTACGCACGAAAGAAGGGCGCCCGGGGAATCGTCCTGGGGGGGATGTGCTGCAGCGGCCTGGAGCTCCTCGCCCGGCATGGCGTTCCGTCGGTTACCAACATCCTGGGGCAGGAGCTGGCTATCGGGACGGGCGCCGTGGACGCCTGCGTCGTCGACCAGCAGTGCGTCCTTCCGGGGATCGCCGAGGTGGCAAGGTGCTTCGGCACGAAGATCATCACCACCCACGAATCGAACAGGATACCCGATGCGATCCACGTTCCCTACAGGCCCGAGACGGCGATTGAGGATGCACGCAGGATAGTGATGATGGCGGTGGACAGCCATGCGGAGCGGGACCGGAGCAACGTCTCCATCCCCGCAGGTGAGACCGTTGCGATGGTGGGTTTCTCGCGGGAGGCGATCTATGAAAAACTCGGCAGTCCGGTGAAGATCGCCGAGGCCCTGAGATCGGGAAGAATAAACGGGATCGTGACCGTCGCATCCTGCAACACGAGCAAGGTTCCCTACGAGTACAACCAGGTGACCCTCGTGAAGGAGCTGGTGGCCAGGGGGATGCTCGTTACGACGACGGGATGCGCGTCCCACGCCCTCTTAAACGCCGGTCTCTGCCACACCCACGCAGCGAAGCGATATGCTCCGGAGGCCTTCGCTGGGTACCTGGAGGAGCACGGCATCCCGCCGGTTCTGGCCACCGGCGCCTGCGTCGACAACAGCAGAACCATCAGGCTCTTCATCGACATAGCGAACGCCGTCGGCGTGCCAGTTTTCCGGCTCCCCTTCTTTTTCAGCGGTGTGGAGCCGAGCAACGAAAAGTCCGTGGGTGCAGGCATGTCCTTCGTTACCCTTGGCGTAAGCGCCCATTCAGGGTTCCCGGGCCAGCTCCCGGTTCCCCTTCCCGGAGGGAGGAAAGGCTCTTCGGATCCGGGAGACGGGGTACCGGAGAGGAGTCCCGTGGTAGATTTCTTCACGAAGGACCTCGAAGAGATGCTCGGCGCCGCTATACACACGGAACCCTACCCGAAAAAGGCGGCGGAACTCATAAGCCGGCAGATTCACAAGAAGAGGGAGGCCCTCGGCTGGCAGGGAGAGCCGGAACAAAAGACTATCCTCCCGTGATATCCTCCCGTCAGAAAGCGGAAACGGCCGCCCGCGAACCCTTACCATGAATTACGAACAGATATCTGCAGGAGATGAGTTTTGCCCTGTCCCGAAGCGAGCCTTCCTGCTTCCCCGGAGATGCGCAAAAAAAACCTTGACAAACACTTTCAGAAATATTAGTATGTTCAGTAATTTCAGAAATGTCAGTATAATTGTCGATCGTGAGCACTTCTCTCTGGTCGGGAGGTAATAAGATGACGCAAAAAGAAAAATCGGATCCCGGGGTTTCTGCCTGCGCGCCGAGCTGCTGCAGGGTGGAGTCCCTCGTCACCGTCGACGAGCGCGGCCAGATGGTTCTTCCGAAGGAAATCCGGGACAAGGCCAACATCAAGCCGGGAGACAAGCTGGCGGTGATCAGCTGGGAGAAAAATGGGGAGATATCCTGCATATCCCTGATAAGGGCGGAGGAATTCGGCGGCATGGTAAGAGAGCTCCTCGGTCCGATGATGGGAGAGGTGCTGGGCAACGAGACGGTGAAGAATAAGTGAGGTGGCATGGATGAGAGAAGAAGAGATTAAGAAAACCATCAAGGAAAAGTACGGAAAAATTGCCCATCAGGGCAGCTCGTGTTGCGAACCGGTTTCCCGTTGTGGGTCGAGCGGGGATCCAGCACGGGATATCGGGAAAGAGATCGGGTACTCCGAGCAAGAGCTCGATGCAGTCCCCGCGGGTGCAAACCTGGGTCTTGGATGCGGCAATCCCGTTGCGCTGGCCGCTCTTCGGGAAGGGGAGGTCGTACTCGACCTTGGCTCCGGTGCCGGATTCGATTCCTTTCTCGCCGCGAGTGCCGTCGGCCCCGCGGGGAAGGTCATCGGTGTGGATATGACCCGGGAGATGGTGGAGAAGGCCGCGGCCAATGCAAGGAGGGGTAATGTTGCAAACGTCGAGTTTCGCGTCGGGGATATCGAGGATCTCCCCCTTTCCGACTCATCCGTCGATGCGGTCATCTCGAACTGCGTCATCAACCTGGTGCCCGACAAGGGCAGGGTTTTCCGGGAGGCCTTCAGGGTGCTGAAACCGGGCGGCAGGCTCATGATCTCCGACATCGTTTTGCTCTCCCGGCTTCCAGATTTCGTGAGTGAGTCGATCGAAGCCTATGTGGGCTGCATTTCCGGGGCCATGTTGAAGGACGAATACCTGCACGCTATCAGGGGGGCGGGTTTTGTGCAGGTGGAAATAGGTGACCAGCGGGCGTTTCCCGCGCAGTGGTCGTCAAACGATCCCATCGCCGAGAAGATCCTGGAGAGCCTGCAGGTGACCCCGGAGAGCCTGGCAGAGGTCCTTAGTTCGGTCGTCAGCATAAGCGTTTTCGGTATCAAACCGTAAGGGGGATGAGGCAGTGAGGGAAAAAAATCTGGAGTTCGATGTCCTGTATGGCTTTTATCAGCCAAAAATTACCCGCTATCTGGCAAAGCTGGTCAATATTCACGAAGCCGAGGACCTGACCCAGGAGGTCTTCGTGCGCGTCAACAGGGGGTTTTCTGATTTCCGGGGGGAGTCGAAGCTCTCCACGTGGATTTACCGCATCGCCACGAACGTTGCCATGGACAGGTTGCGGAGCCCGGCGCAGAGGCAGGAGGCATCGAAAAAATCGGTCTCGGAAGCAGGGAAAGCCTTCGAGGACCGGGATGTGTGGACCGGTGAGAAGAAGCCTTCCATTGACCGGCAGCTTATCCGCGAGGAGATGAGCGGGTGTGTGCACGAGTTCATCGACAGGCTTCCCGAGAGTTACCGCGCCGTCGTCCTCCTGGCCGACGTGGAGGGTTTCAGGAACCAGGAGATCGCCGAAATTCTGGGGATCAGCCTCGACACCGTCAAGATCAGGCTGCACCGCGGGCGGGAAAAGCTGAAAAAGGAGCTCGAGTCCGGCTGCAGCTTTGACCGCGACGAGCAGGATGTCCTGGTGTGCGACAGAAAGAGCCCTGCCGACGAAACAAGCTGATGTAATCACGAAAATCGAGAAAGGGTGTATCTCTTTTCCTCCCGCGCCCGTCTACAAGGGCAAAAAGGGAGGTGAGAGAGATGAGCGGGTTAGAGGGTTTTCCGGAATCCTACTGGTGGATAATTCCCCTTGCCTTGATGCTTCTTTGCTTCCTCGGCATGAGGGGGCGGGGCAGGGCGCTGTGCTGTTTCGGTTCCCGCACTTTCGGCGGACACCACATTGGCCCTTCCGACTCGCCCGGGGAGATACTCGACAAGCGGTATGCCCTGGGGGATATCGGCAGGGAGGAATACGAGGAAAAGAAAAAAGATATCACGCAAAAAAGCGGGTAAGTTCTGTCCATTTCTGCGCTCCGCCGGCGCGCGGCATGGGGGGAAGGATACCCGGATAAAAGGAGAAAAAGGCGATGTCCATGCAAAAGAAAATGTCGGAATACATGAAAGGCGGCATGAGCGAAGAGAAGATGAAGATGATGCTCGAGATGATGGAGCGGTTTTTTCCGCAGGCGCAGGCTGCGGGAGAGGCAGAAGAGAAGACCCCGGACGATAAGAAAGATCAGGAGGCGGGGTGCTGTCTCGAGAGGGAGAAGGTGATGGACCTCTGTTCTCAGATGATGGGGCAGTTTTTTTCTAAAAGCCCGGAAACAGGCGGGGATGAGGAAAAAAGAGGGAGCGGTTAGAAACAAGCGGATTCGGGCTGCTGTCCCGGTACGGGCGGCGCTTCCGATCGCTGAGCATGGGAAAAGAGGGAGCGTTTCTGCCGAGAGAAGGGGGGTTCTCCCTCGGTCATTTTGGCTGCCAGACCCTCTTCTCATCGATGATGTGAACCAGATCCCACCCCTTTTCCCGGAAGTGGTGACCGATGAAGCGCCGGTGGCACCGCCACGGAAGCTTCTCGGCGCAAAAGATGGCGCAGGGATCTTTTAAGGCGATGCGCTCCAGCGTTTCCAGTCCTTCCCTGCCTTTCACTGTTTCAAGGTACGCGGGGAAGCCCTCGTTCCGGAAGCCCCCGAGAAGGTCCCCGAGATCCCGGTAGAGGATGCCGGTTTTTTTAAGTGACGGCTCCAGGTTTTCCCGCCTGAAGTGGCCGAACCTGCTCGTGGGAAATCTCCTTACGTCGACAACGGTTTTCACGCCGTTCTCCATCAGGATGTGGAGAAACTCGGGCAGGGAGCGGTTGCTCGTGCCGATCGTATAAATCCTTTTTTCCGGGCCTGTTTCCACCGTTTTGCCCCCCTCTCTTTGCGGCCGTTGACATCCAGCCCCGTAGGACAGGCGCTTTCACCCATCCTGATGAAGGTATTGTAACCCGAAAACCTGCTACAATTGTGTGAGGCGGATATGTACGATGAAGGTGCAGCGCTACCCAAAGCGCGTCATCAGGCGCTACGTACTGATCCAGGTGCCCGGGATCGTCATTTTGTTGCTCGCCCTCTACCTCCTTCGCCGCTGGGTCCAGATACCGTTGTGGGCGGCAGGTGCAGTCGTGGTGCTCTGGATCGTGAAGGACATAGTCCTTTTTCCCTTCGTGTGGCGTGCCTACGACAGGTACGACAGGGGCGATGCGGACGAAATGGTTGGCCTGCGGGGCACGGCTGAAGAGCCGCTTTCCCCGACCGGTTACGTGCTAGTCCGGGGAGAGCGCTGGCGGGCGGAAGTCGCCGAGGGCCATGGGCCGGTTGCAAAGGGTGAAGGCGTGCGCATCAGGGGTCTGCGCGGCATGACCATCTTGGTTGAAGCCGAACGAGACGAAGGGGGATGAGAGCCGCCGGCGGGGCGCCCCCTTCTGCCGTCCCGGGAGTCGTTCCCCCGGTCCTATCTTTTCCTGTACAGGAACCTGTCGATGGCGAGAAGAATGTAGTGGGTGTAATCTTCCACGTAGAGAAACAGGTACACCAGGACCCCGAAGAATACCGGAATCAGCAACAAAAGCCAGTCGCTTCCCAGCATCTCCGCCAGCTTGATGGCCAGAAGGGTCAGAAGGAACAGGATGACCCAGAAGAGAACTTTTACGATGAATTCGATGGCCCGGTACATTGTCTTGCCCCTCACCTTCATCCTACCATAACGCCCGGGCGGGTTTTACGGTGGGGGACGTTATCAATAGCCGGGCAAATGTGCTACCATATCCGGGTCATGACGAAATTTCGCGATTCCGAGTGGGCAAATCCCGAGTTCAGCAGGGAGTACCGGGACAAAGCCGACGTCTATGTGATCGAGCGCAGAAGGCTCTTCGAGGTCTTGAAGTCTTTCTACCGGCACTTCAATGCCGGCGAGGAGAAAAGGAGGGTTCTCGACCTGGGATGCGGCGACGGGATCGTGACGCGCAAGCTCATCGAGGTTGCCGGCGAGATAGAGGCGACCCTGGTGGACGGTTCGGAGGACATGCTCGATCAGGCCAGGAGAAACCTGGCAGACTCAAGACGCCTGCGTTACGTCCTGGCGAGCTTCCAGGAAATAATCGCGGGGGAAGTTACGCTCGGCAGCTTCGATTTCATCGTTTCGTCCCTTGCGATCCATCACCTCACCCTCGTGGAAAAGGGGGAGCTTTTCAGGAAGGCCCACTCCCTTCTCATCCCGGGCGGCTACTTTTTGAACATCGACCTGGTGCGAGCGGGCCAAGAAGAGCTCGAAGAGTGGTACATGGGCCTCTGGAGAGAGTGGATAGAGGAACGCAAGCGCTCACTGGGCATTGAAGAGGATATCTTCGGCGACATTCTCAGGCGTTACAAGGAAAACGAGGACAACAGGCCCGACACCCTCGGTGACCAGCTCGCCATGCTCACCGATGCCGGGTTCATCCAGGTCGATTGCTACTACAAGTACGGTATATTCACGATTTTCGGCGGGAAGAGACCCTGACCGCCGTTACTCACGCCGTATCACGGGTGCCTTTTTCTCCGGGATAAAAGAACCATGATCAGAAGGATGAGCATGACGTCGAAGAGGGTGAGGAATCCTCTCGTGGCCGGGTAGACCCCCTGGACGACCTCCATGAGCAGTGGCGCAGAAAAGCCCTCTTTTACCGAAAGAGCGCAGAGGGAAAAGGGAATAGAGACCAGGAAACAGAGCGGATATTTCTTCAGGGGCGTTTTTGCCATCGCTTTTTTACCCCCCTTACTATTCTACCATTCACGGTGCTTCAGGTAATCCGCCGCGTGAGGCACTGCGTTTAGAGCTCATCCCCGCGCTCCACGGCCACGGGGGAAAGAGGTTCTCTTCCTCCGATGCCCGGGCAGGAAGTCCCATATCCGTTGGTAGCGAATTTCTCCGATTCCTTACGAAGAGTTACCCGCCCAGCAAACGGACGTCGACGAAGGAGCCGCTCTCGACCTCCATCGGCAGGCGGTCTATTACCCCGATGAGCCTCTCTGCTGCCTCGTCGGGGGGAAGGAGGTCGGGCGTTCCCCGCTTGCCCTTCAGGCGGTCGATGGTGGGGTGGGTGCCGTCGCTGGGAAGGGAGAGCACCTGCTGCAGCATGGGGGTATCAACGAGGCCGGGGGCCACGGCGCAAAAGTGGGTGCCGGGAAATTCCCGGGAGTAGAGCCGGATGAGCATGTTCAGTGCCGCCTTTGAAAGGGAGTATGCGTTCCACCCCCTGGCCCCGCTTACGGATGCGCCCGTCGATATGGCAACGATCTGGGATGGGGGGGCCTGCCGGGTGAGCAGGTAATCGATGATCGGCTTGTTCGCCCAGGTGTTCAATTCCATGACCTCCCGGATGAGTTCTAGGTCCGTGTCTTTGATGTCGCCGAACTTCCCCAGGGTCCCGGCGTTCAAAACGGCGATTCCGGGAGGGGGGTGGCCGCTGAAGAGCCGATCCAGGGCCGGCTGAATCAGGTGGTGCTTTGCCAGGTCGACGTTAACGAAGCGGAAACCCTCCCTGCCCGTCAGGTCCTCTGGCTTTCGGCGGCTTATCCCGTATACCCTGTGCCCCGATGACAGGTACCTTTCCGCAACGGCATGGCCGATGCCGGAACTGACGCCGGTGATGAAAATTGTCCGTTTAGCCTGATCCATCTGTTTCACGCTTTTCATCGATCGACCTGGTTCTCAACTGGAACTCCTTTCTCGTAAAACGTCGTATCTTAAAAGATTAGCAACGCCCACGGAATATATCAAAAGAGAAGTTTATTTCTTTTTAAGAAAATAGCGTGA
>JBFFNJ010000061.1:0-10352 GCA_041563215.1 Candidatus Deferrimicrobia bacterium
TCGGAGAATCTGGCACCCTTTATCTCGACTGCGGCGGCCTCATTTGGCAATGGCAGGCCGGATACAAACATGCAGGATATGAGCAGGGCAGGAACCAGCGCTGTGCCCGGGAAAAAGGTCTGGGGACGGGAAAGGGTTCTGGATTGCACTGTCTTGCCTCCTTTAACCTGTCGTGGTACGAAATGATGCGCTTTCCATTCGTTTTCGCCTTTGCAGGTTTGATGACGACCCGGCCTGCAATGTTTCATGCGCGCCCCCTTTCGCCCGGAGCCGGGGCCGATGAAATTTGTTATACATATGTGATATTTTCGTAATCCCTCCGCAACCTTTCGTGCGTCTAATATGGTAGAGAGGCATAAAATAGATCCATAATAGAAAAAGGAGATACAGAAAGATGAAAAAGGTGGCAAATGCAGCGATAAGAAACTATTTGCAGGGCAGGCGAGGGAAGGCCGTGTCTTCCATCGCCCTCTTCAGCATTTTGGGGGCCCTCTTCGCTCTGGCGGGGGGTATGACGTCAACGGGAAAAGTTTCCCATGCATCGGAGAACCTCGAGCGTGCGATCTTCGCAGGGGGGTGCTTCTGGTGTATGGAGCCGCCCTTCGAGAAACTCGAAGGGGTAAAGGATGTGGTATCGGGGTACACGGGGGGACACAAGGAAAACCCCACCTACAAGGAGGTTTCATCTGACACGACGGGCCACGCAGAGGCGGTGGAGATCACCTACGACCCCGCCAAAGTGTCCTACGAAACCCTCCTCGAGGTCTTCTGGCGGCAGATAGACCCCACCGATGAGGGCGGGCAGTTCGTCGACCGGGGGTCCTCGTACCGCTCGGGCATTTTTTACCTGAACGAAGAGCAGAGGAAGCTTGCCGAAAAATCGAAGGATGAGCTCGAGAAATCGGGCCGCTTCTCCAAGCCCATCGTCACGGAGATCGTCCCGGCTTCGAAGTTCTACCGTGCCGAGGAGTACCACCAGGACTACTACAAGAAAAACCCCATCCGCTACAAGTACTACCGTTACGGGTCCGGACGCGACCAGTTCCTGAAAAAAGCGTGGGAGGACGATATGACTACACCAAAAACAGGGAGCACGGAAGGCACGAAGAAGACCTATGTCATCCCTTCAAAGGAGGAGCTTCGAAAGAAGCTTACCGAGATACAGTACAAGGTTACCCAGAAGGACGGCACGGAGCGCCCCTTTCAGAACGAGTACTGGGACAGCAAGGAAGAGGGAATCTACGTGGACATCGTGAGCGGTGAACCCCTTTTCAGCTCCACGGACAAATACGACTCCGGCACGGGGTGGCCGAGCTTCACCCGTCCCCTCGTCGTCGAAAACATCGTGGAGCGGGAGGACAGGAAGCTCTTTTCGACGCGCACGGAAGTGCGCAGCAGACATGCAGATTCCCACCTCGGCCACGTCTTTCCCGACGGCCCCCCTCCAACGGGTCTTCGCTACTGCATCAACTCGGCGGCCCTGCGGTTCGTCCCGAAGGAAGACCTGGCGGAGCAAGGCTACGGTAATTTCCTCGGACTTTTCGCCAGGAAATAACAGATCGGGGTCAGTTCCCACTTCCTCACATTCTTAACATATGGGAACTGACCCCCGTTCTCGTTACCGCGGAATCGTTCTCTGTAGTGAAAGAGAAGGGGAGGTTGGCAAAAAAAACCCCCTCCTTTCAAATCGGTCAGGACGAACGGTTCGACCTGTTCATTTCAAAGGGAAGTGCCAGGTTCCACACTCAATGTTTGAGCCATTCGAGAGCTTCTTCTTTTTCCTTGAGAGGAAAGTGTCTCACTTCGATGGTGGGAATTATCTTGTCCCCCATCCGGGCGAGCTTGCCGATCCACTCATTGTCAGAAATCACCGCTTCCTTCTCGAAATCCCGGAAGTGCTTCAGGCTGAATGCGATGTCCCGAAGAAGCGCCATCAGGGCTATCCCCTTGAAGCTCTCCACCTCTGCGTATACGCGCAGCTTGTCGTGATCCTCGAGCCTCTTCTCCATGAGCTCGGTTACCATTTCGAAGTCTTCGTCCTCGAACTTGCCGCTGAAGCGAAAGCCGATGATGTTGTCGGCGTCAGTGGGAATCATTTCTACCATCGTTCCCTCCTTTTTTGATGTGGTTTGCATCCGCAGCCACAATCATGGGAGCTTCAGCACGGAAGAAATCTCCAACGAACCAAAAAGATTATCGGTACATATATATTATAACAAAATAAAAATAATATAATAAATAGGATAGAACCGGCGGACAAACCCGGGGGTCAGTTCCCATTTCCTCAGGTTTTTCGCATTTTTCCTAAAAGGGACGATAAGTAGTTGGGGTTCAGGTCAAGGTGCTCACCGATCTCCCTGAGGGTATAGCCATAGCGGTCAAAGGCATCGAGAATCCTTAAGTTCCTGATTTTTTTTGCATAGAGGGCTTCACCTTTAAAGAGGTCGGCCAACCCCGGGCTCCCCGCGCCTTTTTGGATTCCTGAAACATTTTGCAGACCGTCTTTGGGGCATACCTTTTCCCGCGCCTCCTGGACAAACGAATCTGAACCGAGAAAAATCTGGTGTTTCACCGTTTTCAGGGGTGAATCCATCCCGATGCCGGCCAGAATAAAATTTCTATAGATATCCCGGGCCTCCGATGGAGATGAGCTGAACTGGCTCAGGAGGAATGCCGCGTCGAGGAAAGGGGGGCATCGGCTAACTCCCCGTGTTGCATTGTAGCTGCTCCATTTCCATTCAGAAGGGGTCTTCACTATCTTTGCCCTGACCGGATTCAGGACGATGTATCGGCAGTTTTCCAGGAATTGCTCCTCTCTCTGGACCAGAAGGCTCTTGTAACGCCCCTGCAGAACATGTCCGAAACGGTTGTGCCGCCGGTTGAACTTCTGGGAGTAGACGCCGTTGAGATACTTCATGCCCCTGCAAAGGTTGGCATCGGGCGTTTAGATTACAAGGTGGTAGTGATTGCCCATCAGACAATATGCGTGGCAGATCCAGTTGTACCGTTCTACCACCCTCCCCAGGACATTCAAGAACGCATGCCTGTCCTGATCCTGGAGAAACAGTGTCATCCCCTCATTTCCCCTGCTGATGATGTGGTAAAGGGCGTTTTGGTACTCTATGCGCAGCGGTCTTGCCATTCTGCCGACTCCTTTCGGATGTTTCTTCCCATGGAATAGGCAAGATTGAAGCCAAAGTCGGCGGAAGAAATCCTTTAGAGAGGGGAGTGGTTAAAATGTGAGAAAATGGGAACTGACCCCGGTCAATTTGGGACCTGGAGGACCTGGCCCACATGAATAACGGTTGATCTGAGGCCGTTTAAACGCTGGAGGGTT
Source organism: Candidatus Deferrimicrobia bacterium (assembly GCA_041563215.1). Taxonomy (GTDB): domain Bacteria; phylum Desulfobacterota; class Deferrimicrobia; order J040; family J040; genus WVXK01. Next base: position 3,338 of record JBFFNJ010000061.1, read on the forward strand.
CTCGTATCGGTCCCGAATTTCTCGGCTATCAGCCAGAGAGAGTCGCCCTTTTTGACCCGGTAGCGGCTGTCGGATGCTGACTTTCCAGAATAACTCGCCACCTCGGCGTTGTCTGTAATCTTGAGAACCTGCCCCACGGAAAGGGTGGCGGACTTCAAGTTATTCCTCTGCTGGAGAGTCCTCACATCGGTATTGAACTTCTTTGCGATCAGCCAGAGTGAGTCTCCTCTTCGGACGCGGTATTTCCCGCCGGGAAGGAGTTCATATGAACGGACCTGTCTTCTCGCGCCTCTGCCGAGAGGTATCTTCAGCCGCTGGCCCACGCGGATGATGCTCCTGCGAGAGATACGGTTGGCCCTGGCAATGGCCGAAACGCTGGAGCGGTATTTCGCGGCAATGTATGAGAGGGTTTCGCCCCTTCTTACGCGGTGATAGGTGTATGCCCGCTTCGGTGGATGCCATACCGGAATCTCATCTATTTTTGCAAGCAATACCTCCCCTTTTCCCGGGGGGACTTTCAGGGTGTAGTTCCCGCTCGGCGTCGCCCCCTGCCTGAGCTCGGGGTTCAGGCTGCTGAGCTCTTGATACGAAATTTCCAGTTTTTTCGCCACGTCTTTCATCCGCACCTGTTTGCCGATGGTCACGGTCTCGTAGGGGATGGGCATTTCGGGTTCTGGAAGGGAAATGCCATATTTTCCGGGGTCATTGAGGATGTGGAGTACGGCGAGAAATCTCGGCACGTAGCGGGCCGTTTCCCGGGGAAGCATCTCGTAGAGATCCCAGAAGTTGTCGAGGTAATTTATCCTCTGGGTGCGGATAACCCTGAGGACCGACCCTTCTCCGCAATTGTAAGCCGCGAGCACCGTGGTCCAGTCTCCGAATATCCGGTGTAATTCATCCATATACATGATGGCTGCCCTGGTTGCCTTTACCGGGTCGAGCCTCTCGTCGACCCAGGTGTCCCGGGACAGGCCGAACTTGTAGCCGGTAGAGGGAATAAACTGCCACAGGCCAAGGGCCCGCGCCCGGGAGAGTGCGTGTGTCTTGAATCCACTTTCGATAAGCGGCAGCCATGACAGCTCCTCCGGCATTCCGGCCTCCTTGAGTGCCTCCACCATCATCTCCCGGTACATACCGGAGCGCTTGTATGACTCCAGGAAAAAGTTCTTCTCGCGGCCCTTGAAAAGATTAATCTCCCTCTGCACGTGCTCGTTCATCGTGAGCGGAATGGCGTTGTGATTGCCGTTTACCGCGGTGTATCTGGATGTGTAGAGCTCCAGGATCCTCCGGGATATCATGAAGCGCAGGTCGTCTTTCTGCTGTATCAGATCCGGATTGCTGTCGGTCTCTACTTTGAGTATCAGCTCGTACGCCTGGTCCAGGGCCTCCATGGCTTTGTCCAGGATACCCTGCATCCAGAACTCCTGAGATGCCTCATAGAAGCCGAGGGCAGTGTCCATGAGGCTCTGAGGACTCTCGGCGCTCGTATCTTCGGCTGCTGCCTTGGCCCCTTCGGCATCGGGGTCAGGCGGTCCCGTTTCCTGGCTTTGCCCTATCTCCGGGACGGCGGGATCATCGCCGTTATTGCCGGCGAAGGTTCCTGCTCTTTCTTCCTGACCGTTGTCCGATGAAAGTTCGGAATCACCCGGGCTGACGTTGTCGGCATATGGGAGGGGATCTTCCGCTGCGCTGCCTGTGATAGCGTCGGCAGCCGCGAGGTCACCGGAGGTCACAGATTCCGGCGCGCGGGAGCCAAATTCGCTGTTCCCGTAATCTCGGGGTTCCTCGACCAGGATTTCTGCCGGCACGGGGTACGGATCTCCGGGTACGCGGGCTTTCGTCTGGCTGCAGCCGGCCAGGAAAACAACGGTCAGTAAACTTGCTGCATATCCGAGAAATGATTTCCTCATAATCCTCATCATGAATGCCTGATTTGCGGCAGACTGAAGCTTACCGCACCTACATCTTCCTTTCTCTATATCGGATTACCCGTGCCTATACTTGACCGAATGCAAAACCCTTGATTTTGGAATCCTACCCCATCGAAAGCTTTCAAGTCAACGGGAAAGGAGTCCATAATTAAGATCACTTCCCATTTCTCGAGATAACATGAGAACGGGCGGGCCGCCTGCGAGACACGCCGGACAGGTCCCCGGCGTATCGAATGAAAAATTCCCGCCTCGGAACAGGTTTGTTCCGGGAGTTAGCCGATTATGTCCCCGGCCCAGGTAAGCGCCGCGGCAACGTTGGGGAACCCGATCGTCGAGGTAAGCAGTATCAGTGCGTGACGGATCTCCTCGGGGGTTGCCCCTGCATCCTGTGCTCTCCGAACGTGGCTGTGTACCGATCCCTCGGAGCGTATGGCAGCCGCAGCGGCAAGCTGGATCAGCTGGGCGGTTTTTTCATCAAGAGGCCCTGAAGCTTTCACAGCCTTCCCTAACGCCTCAACAGCGTCAATGAACTCACTGTGCCGCTTTTTTAGCTTCTGATATGTCTTCGGTGGTTTGCTCACCATGAGACTTCCCTCCCTTTAACATTTTCGGGGTCAGTTCCCATTTTCTCACATTTTGCATACATTTCACGTATCAAGGGAGGATTAAGCCCTTATTGCCTGTCCTGTTTTATAGGGAAAATGCGAAAAACCTGAGGATATGGGAACTGACCCCTCACTCGTGGCGGAGGGCTTCGATGGGGTCGAGCCTGGCGGCGTTTCGGGCCGGAAAGTAACCGAAAAATATTCCGATTACGGCGGAGAAGAAGAAGGCCACGGCGATGATACCCGGGTTCAGCACGAAGGGGACGAGGAGAAGTTTCGTGAGCCAGGCCGATACCCCGATCGCCAGAACGATACCGACGATTCCCCCCAGCGATGAGAGCACGAGGGCCTCAACGAGGAACTGGAGGAGCACCTCCCGGGCGAGGGCGCCGATGGCCAGCCGGGTCCCTATCTCCCGCGTCCGCTCCGTCACGGCCACCAGCATGATGTTCATGATCCCGATTCCGCCCACGAGCAAGCTCACCGCCGCGACGGCCCCCAGAAGCGACGTGAGCACGCTCGTCGTCCCGGAGAGCACCGTCGTGATCTCCCGCATGTCCCTGATGTAGAAATCATCGTCCTGCCCGGGGCGGATGCGGCGCCGCTGCCGCATCAGCCTCTCGATATCCTTCTTTTCCTGGTCGATGGAAAACCCATCCAGGATGGATATGTAAGCTCTTGTAATATCATTGTTTCCAGCGATCCGCCGGTGGAAGGTGCGCAGGGGCATGAGGATGAAGTCGTCACGGTCCGTACCGAAGGAGGACTCTCCCTTCGAGACGAACACCCCGATCACCTTCAGGGAGAGCTTCGTGAATCGGATGGTCTTGTCCAGCGGATCTTCCCCCCCGAATAGCTCCTCTGCAACCGTGCTTCCCAGGATGCAGACCGCCGAACCGGCCTTGGTCTCGCCCTCCGAGAACCTTCGCCCCTTTGCAAGGGGCCAGTCCCGCGCCTCGATGAAGCCGTTGGTGCTGCCCGTCACCGAGGTCGACCAGTTCCTGTTCCCGTAGATGGCCTGGACCGTCTCCCCGGCGATCGGCGCGACGGCCTCAATTCCCGGGATCTCCCTTGCGATGGCCTCCACGTCGGCCATGTCGAAGGACTTCGCCTCCATCCTCACCCCGCCGGGCCCCCGGATGTCCTGGCCGGCTCTGAGCTGGAGGAGGTTGGTTCCCAGGCTGGCTATCTGCTCTTTTATCTTCTCCGTCGCCCCGTTTCCGAGGGTCACCATCGTGATGACCGACGCCACTCCGATGATGATCCCCAAGGATGTGAGAAAGGAGCGCAGAAGGTTCCTGGGCAGTTCCCTGAATGCGAGCAAAAAGGCGTTCCAGATCATGGGCCTGCCCCTCCCGGTTCCCGGGTGGAAATCACCCCGTCAACGAAGACGACCCTGCGCTGGGCGTAGGCGGCCATATCCTGCTCGTGGGTGACCATCACCACGGTGATCCCCATTTCCCCGTTCAGGCGGGTCAAGAGGTTCATGATCTCGTGACTTCGCTCCGTGTCCAGGTTTCCGGTAGGCTCGTCGGCCAGGAGGACTTTCGGCCGGGTAACGATCGCCCGGGCAAGCGCGACCCGCTGCTGCTGCCCCCCGGAGAGCTCGCCCGGAGTGTGTTTCTCCCAGCCCGCCAGCCCCAGGGATTCGAGAGCTTCCAGGGCCATACTGCGCCGATCGGGTGCCGGAATACCGCGGTATACCAGGGGGAGTTCCACGTTTTCAAGGGCCGACGTGCGGTTCAAGAGGTTATATCCCTGAAACACGAACCCGAGGTAGTGACGCCGCAGGAGTGCGCGCTGGTTGCGCGTCAGCTTCTCTACGTGTACCCCCTGGAAGAGGTATGAACCCGACGTGGGAGTGTCGAGGCATCCGATGATATTCAAAAAGGTAGACTTGCCGGAGCCACTCGCCCCCATGACGGCGATGAACTCTCCATCGGCAATGGTCATCTCGATCTCTTTCAGGGCATGGATCGCGGCATGGCCCGTCCCGTAGACCCTGCTGATCCTTCTCATCTCGATCAAGTGATTGTCATTGCCACTTGAGCCGTTCATTTTTTCTGGATCACCATCTCCGTTATCAGGGGAAGGCCCTCTTTGATCTCGCCCGTCAACACCTCGGTGACGATTCCGTCCGTGTCCCCGATGGTGATCGGAACCTGTACGGGCTTTTTATCCTCGAGAATCCACACGACCCGCTGATTGCTTTTCCAGCGCTCATCACTTCCTTCGCGGGAGGGCTTTCTCCGGGGGCGCCGGGGGAGCAGGGCTCCCAGAAGGCCGGTATTGGTCTTTTTCTCCTCCATCGATGCGGGGGGGGGAGAGAACCTAAGGGCCGCGTTGGGTATGAGCAGCGCACCCGTTACCTCTTTCACGATGATCTCCGCCGTGGCGGTCATCCCTGGAATGAGAGACAGGTCGGGGTTGTCGACATTAAGGAGCGTTTCGTATGTGACCACCCCCTGCACTTCCTTGGGGGAGTAGCGCACCTCGGTAACTTTCGCCTGGAAGATTCGATCCGGATAGGCATCGACCGTGAACGTGGCCTCCTGCCCTTTCCCTATCTTGCCGAAGTCGGCCTCGTCCACGTCCACGTGGAGTTCCATCCTCGTTAAGTCCTGTGCGATGGTAAAGAGCACAGGAGTCTGGAGGGATGCGGCCACGGTTTGCCCCGGCTCGACGTGGCGTGCAAGGACGATCCCGCTGATGGGCGACCGGATGATCGCCTTCGAAAGATTCGTCTCGTTGAAGGCAAGATCCGCTTCCGCACGAGAGACTTCGGCCAGTGCGCTCTCCTCATCGGCCCGGGCAACGGCGAGAGCCGCCTCCCCTGCGTCTATTTCCTGCTGCGAGGGCACCTTCCCCCCTGTCAGCTCCCTCGCTTTCTGCAACTGGGCGAGCTTGCTTTCCGCCAGCTTGATATCGGCCCGTGCCCTCAATACCTTTGCCCGCGCAGACTTCACGGCGGCACTGGCCTGGAGGACCTGCGCGTTTAGCTTCGACGTGTCGAGCTCCGCCAGAACCTGCCCCGCCTTCACGTGGTCGTTGAAGTCGACCTGGACCCTTTCGATCGTCCCTGAGACCTCGACCCCGATGTCGACCTGGTTGATCGGCTCGATTGCCCCCGTGGCGGTCACCTGTACGGTCAGATCTCCCCTTTCCGCTTTTTGAAAGACGTACTGGACCTTGCCGTTACCCTTTTTCGAGAGCAGCAGGAGTGCGACGATGATGATCCCGGCCGCCACGGCTCCCACGGCTGCCCAGACTACAAGACGCTTTTTCCGTCCCGCCGGGCTCTCGAGCCCCAGGGTTTGCTCTACCGTGCTGTCTCTGTTTTCCTCCATCTCGGGCATAGGGTCACCGACCTTTCACATCTCTGATTTTTCGACGAAATCCAGGTATTTCCATCCACCGCCGAGAGCCTTGTAGAGGCGAACCAGGTTAGAGGTAACGGCCCCTTCGCTCTGGGCGAGGTTGTCTTCGAAGACCTGCATCGCCCGCTGGGCGTCCAGCACATTGTTGAAGTCAACCAGGCCGGCAAGGTATCTGTCCCGCGCAAGCTCGAAGGCAAGCTGTGCGCTGGAAACGGCGCTCTTCAGCAGGTCCCGGCGGCGCTGCTCCTTCGCGTAAGCTATGAGGGAGTTCTCCACCTCCTCCAGGGCGCCCAGCACTATGGAGCGATACTGGATCAGCGCCTGCTCCAGGCGGGCATCTTCCGCCTCGATGTTCTGCCGGATGGCGCCGCCGCGAAACAGGGCGAGGAGGGCGCTGGGGCCGAAGCTCCAGGTCCGGCTGGCCCACTCAAAGAGGTTTCCCGTGGAAATTGATTCCACTCCGAAGGTGCCGCGGACGTTGAAGCTGGGGTAGAGCTCCGCCGTCGCCGCTCCTACCCGGGCAGTCTGTGCGGCGAGGAAGCGCTCGGCCTGCCGGATGTCGGGCCTCTGGCGAAGGGTATCGGCCGGGACACCGACGGCGACGGAAAGGGGCGGGACCGGAACGGGGCCGCTCACGGCCAGCTCCCGGGAAAGAGAGCCGGGATACTCACCGATCAGCACCGCCAGGCGGTTCTCGGCTGCCTGGAGGCCCTCCTCGAGAGACGGGACCAGGGAACGGGTGCTCTCCAGGTTGTAGAGGGACTGCTGCACGGGCAGCTCGTCGATAATCCCTGCCTCGTACCCCGATCTGTTCAAGCTGTAGGTCTCTTCCTGAACTTTGATATTTGCCTCGGCGACTGCAATGCGGGCCTGGAAGGTGCGGACTTCAACGTAGTTCAGGGCCACCTCGGCCATGAGGGAGATCAGGACGTCGTTCATCCCTTCCATTTCCGCTTCGAGATCCGCCTGGGAAGCTTCCAGCCTCCGGCGGGCACCGCCGAATATGTCAATTTCCCAGCCAGCGTCGAAACCGGCCCGGTAGAGTTCGGTATCCCTCCCCACACCGACATTTTTACTGGTCTGGCCCTTCGCGGCGGATGCA
>JBFFNJ010000062.1:0-10276 GCA_041563215.1 Candidatus Deferrimicrobia bacterium
ATGGTGGGAGTCGAGCCGGAAAAGGAGGCCCGTGTCTCCTTCATCGGAAAGGCGGTGACCGATGGAGACTACCTGGCATCGGGTGACGAATACGGGATAATCGCGGGAGAGGCCCTCTTTGAGAAATTCGAGACGAAACGGGGGCACAAACTGGTACTCATGGCGCAGGACACACAAAAGGAGATAGCTTCCCGTGCCTTCCGCATCACCGGGATCTTCAGGGCCGAACTGGAGGCGACGGAGAAGCAGTTCGTTTTTGTAACCATGCCCGCGGCAAAAGAAATGCTGAAGCTTGAAGGGGGGATCTCGGAAGTTGCGATAGTGTTGCCCCGCCGGCAGGACGCGAAGAGGGTGGCGGAAAATTTGCGGAGGAAACTTTCCCGGGATACATATGAAGTGAACACCTGGCGGGAGCTTTTGCCCCTCACCACGGCGATTTTGAAGATGTATGACGGCTTCATCATCTGGTGGTTCCTCGTCGTCTTCATCGCCATGGGCTTCGGCATCGTGAACACGACGCTGATGGCCGTCTTCGAGCGGGTGCGGGAGTTCGGCCTGCAAAAGGCGCTGGGCATGAAACCGCTGTGGATAGTACGGGGCGTGATCACGGAGACGGCCTGTCTCCTCTTACTCGGCATGCTCGCGGGAAACACCCTGGGATATCTGACCGTTTATTCCCTTGCAAGGAGGGGGATAGACCTTACCTCTCTCTCTGCCGGGATGGAGTTTTTCGGTTACTCCCGTATCATCTACCCCGTCATTCACGGCAGGGATCTGTTTTTTGCCAACGCCGTCGTGCTGGTCCTGGGGCTCCTCGTGAGCCTGTATCCCGCGGTGAAAGCTGCCCGGATCAGCCCCGTTTCTGCCATGACCCAGACGTGAAGGATGAGCCGGTCTGGATTCGAACAGGCACGGCCGTGAACTATACAAGGTATTGAAAGTGAACGGAAATGTTCTGGCGGGAGAGTGACATGGGAATCGTTGAGCTCAGGGGTGTGAAGAAAACCTACCAGGAAGGGAAAGTCGAGGTTCCCGCGCTTAGGGGCGTGAACCTCTCGATCGAAAAGGGGGGCTTTCTCGCCCTTGCCGGCCCTTCGGGTTCGGGGAAGACGACCCTTTTGAACATCATCGGGGGCCTTGACTCGGCTGATTCGGGGAGCGTGATGGTCAATGGAAACGACCTGAATGCTATGAGCCAGTCCCAGCTGGCACAGCTGCGTCTCCAAAGGATCGGTTTCGTGTTCCAGGCCTACAACCTGATTCCCGTTTTGTCGGCAGCAGAGAATGTGGAATACGTGATGCTTCTCCAGGGAGTTCCCCAGCAGGAGCGGCGGAGCAAGGCGCAGGATATCCTGGACGAGGTGGGGCTATCGGGTCTGCACGACAGGAGGCCGGGCGAGCTGTCGGGAGGGCAGCAGCAGCGGGTTGCCGTGGCCCGTGCCATCGTCTCGAATCCGGCGATCGTCTTGGCCGACGAGCCCACGGCGAACCTCGATTCCGACACGGGGAGGGGGCTTTTGGAAATGATGAAGAGCATGAACGAGAAAAAAGAGGTCACCTTCATCTTCTCCACCCACGATACCATGGTCATGGAGTTTGCCCGTCGCCTCGTCTTGATTCGGGACGGGCTGGTGGATGATGACCGGGTCAAATGACCGTTTCCCTCCCCGGGGTTTCCATCTCTTCACGGATCGGTATCTGCCGTCGGCGGGGAGTGAGGGGAATTTAACCTTCCGGCCCGGGATGGTACGGTGAGAGGATTCAGAAGGAAAAGGTTGTCCGTTACCGGCTTCCTACTCGGGTTTGCCCTCGCCTCGATGCATCAGGCGGCGCCCCCGGCGGCCGGGGAGGTCACGGCGACGTGGGGCGGGCAGGTGAAGGCACAGGGCTTCGTTTCCCGTGCAAAAAGCGGCTCCCTCTTCGAGCCCGTCGGCACGGGAACCCTTTTTGACGGGAACGTGCAGTTCCGGCTGAAAAACGACCTCTTCTTCTCGGAAGAAACCTATTTCACCACCCACTACGAGGCGGTCCTTTCCGGGGGCGACACGCGGCGCAAGGTAAATACCCTGGACCGGCTCTTCCCGGGTATCGCCCGGGTCATTGTTCCAGCCGGCCGCACCCTGGAGGATGACCGGCGCTTTTTCGATCTGACCGGTACCGTAGACGATGATGAAGGGCACGCCCTCTACCACCGCCTGGACCGCCTGTTTCTCGGACTCCAGCCCGGGTGGGGGAGCCTGCGTATCGGCCGGCAGGCCGTGACCTGGGGAAACGGGCTGCTCTTCAACCCCTTCGACCTGGTAAACCCCTTTTCTCCCACCGATATAGAGCGGGACTACAAGGTCGGCGATGACATGCTGAACCTTCGGTTTCCGGCGGGCAGCCGGGGTGAGCTCCAGCTGCTCTACGTCCAGAGGAGGGATCCTTCGACGGGGGACCCGGTATGGCCCCAGAGCTCGCTTGCCGGGAAACTGCACTTCCCCCGGGGGACCACGGAGCTCGACCTGATGGCGGCGAAACACTACCGGGACACCGTCGTCGGGATCGGGAGCACCGGGTATCTGGGAGATGCCGCATGGCGGTTGGATGGAACCTGGACGTTTCTCAGGGAAAACCGGGGAAACGACGACTACCTGTCTCTGGTGGCGAACGTGGACTACTCATGGGTCTGGGGGGAGAAGAACTTTTACGGGTTCATCGAGATCTACCTAAACGGCCTGGGTGACAGGCGCTACGCCGAGGCGGTCGTCGACCCCGACATCCGGGAAAGGGTGGAGCGGGGAGAGCTGTTCGTTCTCGGGCGGGCCTATCTGAGCGGCCACGTGACGGTGGAGCTCCATCCCCTTTTCAACCTCTTCCTGACGGTGATAAACAACCTGGACGATCCCTCGGGCATCGTCCAGCCCCGCGCCGTCTGGGACCTGGCGGAAGATGTCCAGCTGACCGTCGGGGGAAACGTTGCATACGGGGAGAGAGGCACCGAGTTCGGGGGCTTCGATCTTGCCGGATCGGGGCTTTTCACCGAACCACCCGACAGCGCCTATGTGTGGATCACCTACTACTTTTAACGCCTTTTCGACCGAAACCCCTGATGAGCCATACGAGGGCCACCGCCATCAGCAGCACCGAGAAGTATTGCCCGGGGGTAAGACCGAGGTATCTCGTGTCGGCCACGCGAAGGGTGTCGAGCAGGAAGCGGGCCGGCGCGTAGAGGAGCATGACCAGTGCCGGCTGGAAACCGTCGAAGGGGCGGATGTTCCTGGTTGCGTGGAGGACGATTATGAGCAAAAGGGTCATAAACATCTCGTACATGCCCAGGTTGTGGCGCACCACGCCCGAGGGGTCCGCCATGGCGAGGATGAAGTCTGTCTGCCGGCCCGGGTGATCGAACACGATCGTACAGCCGAGGCGGCCGATGACCCAGCCGTGGACGAGGCCGAAGATGACCGCCTCGCCGTACCGCAAAACGGGCACCTTTTTCCACCGGAAGTAGACGAGGGCGCCGAGGGCGCCGCCGATGAACCCCCCGTACGAGGAGAGCCCCCTCCAGACCGCAAGAAGGGTAAGGGGGTTCTTCCTGACTTCGTCTGGGTAGTAGAGGATATCCGAAACCAGGTGGGCCATGACGAACGCGGCGATGAGGAGCCAGAACATCCCGTCGGCCATGATGTCGGGGTCGAGGCCGGTTTGAACTGCTCGCCTCCGGCCGATCTTGAACCCCACGATCACGGCGAGAGCGACCAGCACGCCGAAGGGGTTGATCGGGATGTACCCGAAAAGCTTGTATGGGGGAATGTAGAGGCTCGGCAGCATGACGACCCGGTTACGGAAATTTTTTGGCTATATCCTTTTTAAACCATAATGCTCTGTTTGTACACGCCCTTTCCCCGTTTTCCCCCGCCCTCACCTCGACGCCCCCCAAATTATTCGCCGAATCGTTATCCCATTATGGTATGTATTAAAAATGAGCGGGATGGAAGACAGGGGGCCCCGTCATCCGGGGAGATTGCCCGTGTCCCGCTCTCTTGGAGCAAACGATGATCAGGTGTCCGGGGTGTCAGGCTGAATTCGAGACGGGTGCGAAATTCTGCATTCACTGCGGGGCGGACCTTTCCGGGGAATTCCTCCGGAATCCTGTCTGCCCGAAGTGCCAAAGAACGTATCCCGAGGGCTCCAACTACTGCGATGATGACGGATCCAGGCTCGTCGAGGAGGATATGCTGGTCCCCCGGTGCGTTGTCTGCGGGAGAACGTTCAGTGAGGAGACGAGATTCTGCCCCGATGACGGGGGAGTCGTCATTGCCGGGGCGTTCCGGAAAAAATCTCCCTCCCCCTTTACCATCGGGAAGACGGTAAGCGACCATGAATGGGAGGGGCTCGTTGGCAGGGAGTACCGGGTAAAAAGGCAGGAGTACCTCTCACGGGGGTGGGAGCTGTTCAAGGAGAACGCCGGCGGGTTTATCGGGTTTTCCGCCCTAACCATTTTTGTCAACATCGCCCTGCAGTTTCTGCCGATGCTGGGCTTCCTGGTAAGAGCTGCCATTTACGCCCCGCTGATCGGTGGTTTTTACATCATGGCATTTAAGATGATCAAGAGGCAGCAAACGGAGTTCGCCGACTTCTTCATGGGATTCGGCTTTTTTCTCCCCCTTCTTTTGGGCGGGCTGCTCACCGGCTTCTTCACGATCGTGGGGCTCGTTCTCCTCGTGTTTCCGGGGATCTACCTGGCCGTCTCCTACGTCTTCACCATTCCTCTCATCGTCGACAGGGAGATCGACTTCTGGCAGGCGATGGAGATCAGCAGGAAGTTCGTCACGAAAAACTGGTTTTCCCTCTTCCTCTTCCTTTTTGTCCTCTTCCTCGTCAACATAGGCGGCGCCCTGCTCTTCGGCGTAGGACTCCTGGTCACCATTCCCTTTACGTTCTGCTCCCTCGCGGCTGCCTACGACGACCTGCTGGGCATAGAAACGGGATGCTTCTGATCTGACCTTGCTGGCCGCTTTCTTGCCAGCCGGATCGCTGACTGCTATTCTCTTTCGGGAGGTTACCTTTACCTTCACGCTTGATGCGGAGGGCAGCGTTTTGCCGTCACGTGGAAAGGAGGGATGCCCATAACCGCGGTCGGGCCCTGGCGGGGAAGGTCACCTTTCACGGGGCTGCGAAATGCCCGGCCCTGCAATATGGGGCTCCAGAAATAAGCCAAAGGGGGAGGAGGAAAATGGCGTGGATAAGCCTGGAAAAGAGAGAGGGGATTGCCGTGATTGCTCTCTTAAGGGAGGAGAGAATGAACGTGTTCAACCTCGAGTCGGGAAAAGAGCTGCTCGAGGCCCTCTTTAACGCCGGTTCTGACGAAAGCGTGCGCTGTGTCGTCATAACCGGGGCCGGCAGGGTATTTTGCGCCGGGGGGGACATCGGCCTGATGGAGAGGGGCATCAGGGATGGCGGATACGACATGCGGCTGCTTCCCGTGTACCTCCACACGATAATAGCCGAGGTGAGAAGGATGGAGAAACCGGTGATTTCCGCCATCAACGGGGTGGCGGCAGGCGCAGGGATCGGGATAGGCCTGTCTGCGGACCTGGTCTTCGCCTCGGAGGAAGCGACATTTGTCCTTGCCTACGGAAACATTGGGCTCTCCCCCGACGGTGGCGCCACATTTCTCCTTGCCCGGGAGATGGGATACCACAGGGCCATGGAGTTGATGCTCACCGGCAGGACCCTGTCTTCCCGGGAGGCTCTGACCCTGGGCCTCATCAACGGGGTTTTCGGCGGTGAGGAGCTTTTCGAGGCCGTTTGCGAGGTGGCGAAAAAGGTGGCGGCGGGACCAACGACGGCATTTGCAAGGGCCAAAGCCCTGTTCAACAGCGCCTTTTTTGAAAATTTCGAAACACAGCTCGAAAGGGAGCGGCAGGCCCTCGTGAAACAGTTCGCAACATCCGATTTCAGAGAGGGCGTGACAGCCTTTCTTGAAAAGAGGACGCCCCGGTTTCAGGGAGAGTAAAAAAAACCGGAACAAAACAGAGCAGAGCAGCAGTGCCAAGGGAAAAATAGATGTTCGAAAGTCGGGAAGATTTAAGCAAAACAGGCTGAGTGGTTGTTATACGATTTCTCCTCTCTGCTCTCGGCTGTCTGCTCTCGGTTATTCTGTGTGTTGGTAATGAGGAATGCGGAATGAAAACAGTTAACCGTTTCCGGTTTCCCGTTGAACGCAAAACTCGAAACTCTAAACTTGAAACTGGTTTCACGAGACCCGGGTCTGATTTTCTGTGAGGGTTTGCCCCCCCTTCAGGAGTGCGGTTCATCTCTCTGGAAGAATGTAATATACTGGATCGAAATCACTCTGGGAGGAGGGAATGGACGGGAAAGCTTACCGGGAATTGAAGGAAAAGGCGGCCGATTCCGGCGCCGCCGCTTTCGGGGCATGCCCGGTTTCCCACCTGGCCGAAAACAGGGAGGACATAGAGAGGATTCTCCCCGGGGCGATGTCGGTGGTGGTAATAGCGGCACCCCACTCGCGAAGCGCCATCGCCTCGGAAGACCTGCAGGTTGCCCAGTTCGACACCATCCATACCTACGGTGAGGCGGGACGGATCGCCCACGGTTTGGCCCGGCGGGCAGAATCGATGGGATATCGAGCCGTTGCCGTCCCCGCCTTTATCCCGATCGACATGTCTCCCCCGAAATCGGGCATGGTCGGGGCAGTCGACTGGCGGGCGGCGGGAGCCTGTTCGGGAATTGGCTCGATGGGCGAATCGGGACTGCTCATAACGGATAGCTTTGGACCGGCTGTCAGAATCGGCGGTGTGGTAACCGATGCGGCCCTGCCCTCGGAGGGGCCGCTTGCCGAAGGGCTGTGCACGGGCTGCATGAAGTGCGTCGATTCCTGCCCGGCGGGGGCCCTGATGGGAAAAGGTGAGGTTGACAGGAAAAAGTGCGGTGCCACCATATTTTCGGGAGGATACCGCGCATGGAGGAAATTCCTCCATGATCTTCTCGAGGGGTCGCAGGAAAAGAGGAGGGAGCTTTTGGGCAGCCAGATGAGCCTGGACCTCTGGCAGAACTTCATGTCGGGAAACTACTACTACTGCTTTGCCTGCCAGGCAGTCTGCCCCGTGGGCAGTGACGGGAAAAAGAGACCCTGACAGCTGGAGATCATAACAGCGGTTTGCCTGACATGGACCCTGATAGAACCGGTGTGGTATCGCTGCAGGTTAAACCTTGAAACCATAAAAATTCAATGACTTACAGCGATGGAGGAAGAAGCCATGGGTGCCTTTGAGCCGAAAGACCCGGATTTTGAGGAAAGAGTAACCAGAAGTTTCAACCGCCAGAAGTTCATGGGCCTGATCGCGGCCAAGCTCGCCAGGGTCGAGCCCGGATTCTGCGAGATCCACCTGCCCTTTAGGGAGGATCTCACCCAGCATCACGGCTATTTTCACGCAGGAGTGATCGGCACCATCGCCGACAACGCGGGAGGCTTTGCCGCCCTTACCCTTATGCCCCCGGGTGCTTCGGTGCTCACCGTGGAATACAAACTGAACCTCCTCGCTCCCGGCGACGGGGACCTCCTCGTTGCCCGGGGGCAGGTGATAAGACCCGGCAGAACGCTCACGGTGTGCATGACCGAGGTGTTTGCGCAGAAAAGCGGTGAGAAAAAGCTCTGCGCCACGTCGCTGATGACGCTCATCGCGGCCCTTGGCAGGGACGAGTTGGGTTGAGATACCCCGGGAAATCCCGGTATCGGCGAGGGAGGACACGTAGGACCTTTCCATGAACAGGGGTGCTAAAATTCATCAAGATATCTTTACATAAAAGAAATTTTCGTATATAAGTAGAATTCCTGACCCATCAATTCATGATGTTTCAGAGTCGGGTTGTGCAGTCTCCTGCACATGCTCACAGGTTTTTTTGACTGTTAGCCGCATTGGCTATCGCAATTCGATAACGACAACTAAGGAGGGTGGTTATGGGAAATTTGAGACGTCCGAATGCAAACACGGCGACGGGTACCTTCAACCGGTCGCGTGGTGTAGTTCCAATGTCGGGTCTTTGCACCGACTGTCTCGACGGGTGCAAGGGCGGATGTGAGGTATGGTTGTCATCATTCAGGGGGCGGGAGGTTCTCTATCCGGGCCCATTCGGGAGGATAACGGCGGGTGCCGACAAGGATTATCCCATAGACTATTCCCACATCAATATCCACGGGTATGCAGTGGGCGCGAAGGGCCTCCCTGAGGACATGGAGGCGGGGCCCGATACGGCGGTGTTTTCAAACGTCAACGTGGAGACCGAGTACGGCTGGGAGAAAAAGGTGAAGATGAGCGTCCCCGTATTTACCGGGGCCCTCGGTTCAACGGACATAGCCAGGATTAACTGGGAGCACTTTGCCGTGGGGGCTGCTATCTCCGGGATAACGCTTGTGTGCGGCGAAAACGTGTGCGGTATCGATCCGAATCTCGAGGTAAACAGCGCCGGGAAGGTTGTAAAGTCTCCCGAGATGGACCGGAGGATCGAGACCTACAATCGGTATCACGAGGGTTACGGGGAGATACTCATACAGCTGAACGTTGAAGATACCCGGCTCGGCGTTGCTGAGTATGTGCGCGAGAAGCACGGCCTCGAAACGATCGAGCTCAAGTGGGGACAGGGAGCGAAGTGCATCGGCGGGGAGATAAAGGTGCGGGAGCTGGCAAGGGCGCTGGAGCTGAAAAGAAGGGGTTACGTTGTCCTCCCCGACCCGGAGGAGCACGCCGTGCAGGAGGCTTACAGAGACAGGGGCTTAAGGGAGTTCGAAAGGCATTCCCGGCTCGGCTTTGTGACGAAGGAGGCCTTCATGGCCGAGGTGGAGCGGCTCAGGGGGATCGGTTTCAGCAGAATAACCCTGAAAACCGGTGCATATTCGGCTGCAGAGCTCGCCATGGCATTGCGGTACGGTGCCGAGGCGGAAATCGACCTGATCACCATAGACGGGGCCCCCGGCGGCACGGGAATGAGCCCCTGGCCGATGATGAACGAGTGGGGAATTCCCACGTTCTACATCCAGAGCCTTACGTACGAATTCTGCGAAAAACTGAGAGAGAAAGGTTTCCGTGTCCCCGACATTGCCATTGCGGGGGGCTTTTCCTCCGAGGATGGGGTATTCAAGGCAATCGCCATGGGAAGCCCTTACGTCAAGGCAGTCTGCATGGGCAGAGCCCTCATGATACCGGGCATGCTCGGAAAGAACATCGAGCACTGGCTGCAGACGGAAGACCTTCCAAAGACCATCTCCAAATATGGTACCAGGGTAGAAGAGATCTTCCTCAACTACGACGAATTGAAAGAGAAGTACGGCAAGGAGATGGAGAACATACCCCTGGGCGCCGTGGCGCTCTTCACCTTCAGCAGAAAGATGGCGATCGGGCTGCAGCAGTTGATGGCAGGGAGCAGGAATTTCAGGCTCTCCACCATCTCGCGCAGCGACCTGATGGCCCTGACGGAGGATGCGGCAAAGGTCTCCGGCATCCCCTACGTCATGGATTCCTACAGGGAGGAGGCGGAAAGGATCCTGGACGAGTAGCTGATTTTCGCGTGTAAGCGGGGTTCATGCAGGGCAGACCTGACGGTTGCCCCGGTTGGCCCCGCTTTTTCTTCTCCCTGCTATTTCTGTCGATAAACCCTTCTTTTAAATCAGGCCCGTCGATATCGCCGTTTTATCTCCCCCTTCTTTAGCCTTACCTGCGTCTTTTTTGGCCGCACGATGACGCGAAGCAAACGAAAAGAAGTATTTCTCAAAGGTCGTGAGGAGTTAAGAAAGTGAAACCGCGAGTCACCGTCGGTCATCTTATCATTGACGGGGAAATTTATTAATAGCATAAAAATGCAGCAAACTTTAATCCCTTGAATATACTGCAAGGGCTTTATATATAAGGAGATTATGCCATGACTATCGCAAAGGAGCTTGCCGGATTTATCGCGGGCAGATCTTTTGACGACATATCGGGCAGAGCAAAGAAAGAGCTCAAGATTCGCGTTCTCGATTCCCTCGCCTGTGCCCTGGGAGCGCTGAGCGGAGAGCCCGTTGAGATAATCCTTCAATACATCGATGAAATGGGCGGAGCCGGGCACTGCTCCCTCATCGGTGGAGGGAGGACTTCTCCGGATAGGGCTGCCCTTTACAACGGGGCCCTGGTTCGCTACCTGGACTTCAACGACAGTTATCTGGCAAAGGGAGAAACCTGTCATCCCAGCGATAACCTGGGTGCAGTGCTTGCCGCGTCGGAATTTTCCCGAGGAA
>JBFFNJ010000063.1:0-10262 GCA_041563215.1 Candidatus Deferrimicrobia bacterium
AAGAAGGAATATCCCCTCACCACCTTTGCCTTGGGAACGGCGAGCATGGACGTCGTGAGAGGATAGGTCACCTGGTCCTCAACGATTTGGGGACCCTGGCCGGGGTACTCGGTGAAGATGATCACCTGAACGTCAGAAAGGTCGGGGATCGCATCGAGGGGTATGTTCATCATGGCGTAGACGCCCCAGCCCGCCAGAAAGAGCGCTGCGAGCAGGACCATAAACCGGTTATTCAGAGATGCTTCGATGATCTTTTTCAGCATTTACCCTAACCTCTGCTTACAAGTTTTGCCACCCGTTAAGACCTAATGCCCTAAATGTTCCTTCCCTTTCGGCGAACCTTCTCCGCCACCTGCCGTCATCTTCCTTATAGCCTCGCGAATCGAGCTTTCGGAGTCGAGCATGAACTGGCCCGAAAGGACGATCTTTTCGTTTTCTTCTACTCCTTCGAGTATCTGAACTGTCCCGTTCCCCGTTTCGACACCGAGTGTAACGTTCCGGGGAACGAATTTACCCTCTGTTTTTTCCACGAACACGATATTCTTGACCCCCGTTCTCAACACTGCCTCTGAAGGTACCAACAGTGCCTGGTCGCCGAGTTTTGACTCCAATTCCACGTGGGCATACATGTCAGGCTTCAAGAAAAATCCGGGATTTGGTATCTCTATTCTTACCTTGACTGTCTTCGTTTCCGCTTCAAGGTACGGGTAGATGTAAGACACCTTTCCCGTGAATATCTTTCCCGGAATGTAATCGAGGGTCACGTTTGCTCGCTGCCCGGTCTTTATCCAGGAAAGTTCGAACTCGTATATATCAGCGTCGATCCAGACATTGGATATGTCCGCTACACGGAATAGTTCTGCTCCGGGCATGACATGCGTCCCGAGGAAACCCTTTTTGCCGATGACCACACCTGAATTCGGTGAGTAGATGGTCAGCGTTTTCTTGACGTTTCCGCTCCGCTCCAGGGCAAGGAGCTCTTTGTCCTTAATATCCCAGAGTCGGAGCCTGTCTTTCGCCGCTTCGATCAGGGTTTCGGCCCTCTCTACAACTTCTTCGTAGGGGCTCGTTTTGACCTCCTCATAATGTCTGGCTGCGATCAAAAGCTCCTTTTGGGTGGAGACGAGTTCAGGGCTATAAATCTCGAGAAGAGGCTCTCCGGCTTTCACGAACTGTCCCGTTTTGTCAACGAGGAGGTTCTCGATCCATCCCGCAATCTTCGTGTTCACCGTGGAGATCCTCGTCTCGTCGTAAGTAACCATGCCGACGGTCCTTATGGTTTTTTTGAGCTGACCCCGCTTAGCAACGCCCGTCCTCACTCCCATGTTCTGCCTCACCACAGGGTCGATTCTTATCGCATTCTCGTCCTCCATGCCTTCGCCGCCGCCGCCCTTTACCGCGACGAGGGTCATTCCGCAGATGGGGCAGGAACCCGGCTCCTCGGTGATGATGAAGGGGTGCATGGGACAGGTATAGAGCTGTTCTTCAGCTTTGGCCTCTTTTGTCCCCCCCATGGTAGTATCCATCGTTTCCACATGGGGGGATCTATGGAGAAACTTGACGGTGAAAAAATATCCACTTCCTAAACCGCCCACGAATACGATAAAAATTGCTAGTGCTATGACAATTTTTCTACTCATGACTAACCTCTTATGGGATGAAATTCTTTCCTGCAACCATCCAGAGTTCGGCGACCTTTTCGTTGTACCTGCCCCTGTGGTTCTCGAGTTCCAGCTCATACCTGAAGAGGTCTAATTCCGCGCTCACGAGGGAATTGAACTCGAGCTTTCCCACCCTGTATGAGCTCAACGCCGACTGCACGGTATTTCTGGCCTCGGGGAGAACTGCCGAAATCAGGAGGGATATCCGGTTTTGCAACGAAAAAAGATCGCTTTTGATATCGCGAATATGAAAGATCACCTGATCCATGTAGGACTCGTAGGCGTTCGCACGCGAATTCAGTTCGAATCTCCTGCTGCTGATTAGCTCTTTCTGCTTCCTCGCTGCATACAAAGGAACGGTCAGTGTAACAGCACCGGTTAGGAAATCCGGCCTGTCTTCACGCACCCGGTACCTCGTGGACAGGGCAAAATCGGGGTAGAGTTCCCTCTCTGCCAGGGAAACGCTTTTTTCGCCCTCGTCAACTTTTAACGCCAACCGCGAGAGAGTCGGGTTAAACCCCTTCGCCATTTCTAACAGTTCCTCTTCCGAATAGCCTGTCTCATCAACAGGGAGCTCTTGAGGCACCTCCACGGGAGTGTTCACATCTCTCGCCCTAAAAGTGTTGATAAGCGCAATCATCTCTATCCGCATTTTGTCCAGGTCGAAAAGGCGCCTTTCTATGTTGGAGAGCGCCGTTTGTGCGCGCAGCACATCCTGCTGAAGAGCTTTTCCGACAGCATACCGTTGCTGTGCTACCCCGAGAAACTCCTTGAGGACGGTTTGGGTTTTCTTCGTGATCTCTATCGACCTTACCACCTCGTAGAGCCTGAAATAGGCGCGCTTGGTCCTGTACACGAGCATGTTTTCGAACTCGGAAACAGATTTGCCCGCCTGTTTCGCGCGAATATCGGCAATCTCTTCTTTGAGAGACAATTTGCCCGGAAAAGGAAATTTCTGTGTGAAAAAGAGATCGAATGACGTCATCGGCTCCTGGTCGAAGGCAAAGGTGTCCGTAGGAAAATTGGAGAAGGAGAACCCGACCTGCGGGTCGGGAAGGCTCCCGGCCGGCAAAACGAGATGTCCGGAGGCGCTGCTTCTCTCCCGCACCTCGATAAGTGCGGGGTTCCTCTTAAGGACCTCAGCGACGAGAGCGTCGAGGTAGGCATCAGTATCGGCGCCTGCTGCCTGCCCCCGGAGAGCATTCACGAGCGCGAAAAGACAAAGGATAACGGAAAACGTCCTTCTCGGGTATTGTCTCATTTCCTTTCCTTCCTCTCGTGTATGATGACTCGCCACCGCGAGTCCCAAAGCACACGACTTACATTTTACATAATGTAAAACTATGACGCAAGTTTTTTTAAAACAAATTCATCCCCTGTTTTATTCTAAAGTTAAAGCTGGATGGTTTCCACGTGACCGTGCCGGATCGAGTGAAACAGGATGAGGTAGTCCCGCACATTCCTCGTGATGAGGTAGTTCGTCCTCACGAACTCCTTCGCGTTTTTCCCGATCTTTTTCATCATCTCGGGGCGGTTCAGGACATAGCGCATCCTGTAGGCAGCCCCCTCGACGGAGTGCACGAGAAACCCCGTCAGGTAGTCGAAGATCTGCGTCGTGATCCCCCCTACGGCGCCCCCGATCACGGGTTTGCCCTTCCACATCCCCTCGGTGACGGTGAGGCCGAACCCCTCCTTCGTCGATTTCTGCACGATTATCGTTGCCGCTGCCTGAATCGCATTGATAATCCTGTGCGCGTCAGGGGGGAGCATTAAGACGTGGATGTCGGGATCCCCCTCCGATTCAGCCAGGACCTGGCGGTAGACCTCCTCCCCCTCGGGATCATCCGTTGCTCCTCCCCCGGCCAGAACGAGCGTGCAATCGTTGAACCTGCGTGCAATCTGAAACGCCCTGATGACGCCGATGGGATCCTTGAACCGGTCAAACCGCGAGACCTGGACGATGAGCGGCTTGTCCGTATTCACACCGAGGCTTTCCACGATCTCCCTTGCCTCGGCGTCGAGCATGTCCCGGTTCTTGTCGCTCAGCGGGTCTATCGCGGGGGCGATGATATACTGCGGGTGGGGAAGGTTCTGGGAAAACTTGGCCATGGAAAATATGCTGCACTCGTACCGTTCGACATATTTTCTCAGAAACTCCCAGGTATCCCTCCAGGGCCGGGCAATATCGATGTGGCAACGCCACACCCAGTGCTGACCCGCATTCTTGTTCTCGATCAGCGCGGCCGGCTGGGGGTCGTGGATGACGACAACGTCCGCGTCGAAATCGATCTTGTCCCCGTGGCGCCTGTTCACCTCCACATAGTGATCGAGGTCATCCCTGGATATGGTAATCCTGTCCCCCTGGAGCGAGTTGTGCATCGCCTTGGTTGCCCTGAAGAACTGGGCATCCCCTTCGATGATCTCCCAGCGAACGTCGAGGCCAAGTTCGTTCATGAGGGGGACCGTCCTGTTCAGGATCTCTGCGACCCCGCCTCCCTCCTTCGTGGAGTTGACGTTCACCACCCTGAGCCCCCGCAGGGGCTCGGCAAGCCTTTTCAGCTGGGACACGTATCGTTTTCCAACAACGGCCATGTAATCGTCTAACTGCACAACCGACTCCTTATCGTTTCAAGTAGTCCTTGATCATCCTGATCAAGTTTTTCCGCAGGTCCTCCAGGGAATAGAGGTAGAAATCGATCCTCCTGATGGAGGATACCAGCTCCGGGAGGTCGAAATTGAGCTCGATCCAGTTCGAGAAGTCGTCCTTGTTCTCCCCGAGCCTGATTCTCGATTCGAAAAAATGGTAATAGATGACGCTTACGCCGCTCCGTGCAAGAGCATCGCAAAACTGCGGGAGAGTCCTTGCATACCTGTTGGTTGGGAGAATGATGCCCGTGGAGCGCTCGAAGTGAAACTCAAAGCCGGGCCGCACGGGGGGTATGTACTGGTTTTCCCAGGAAAAGTCCTCGATCACGTCGATGATGTTTTTCCTCACTTCCTCGATGTTTGCCTGCTCGAAGGGGTTAATATTCGCAAGCCCCTCGGCCAGTATCTGCGATTCGAGGCCGTTATTTGCCCACCGCGCGAAATCGTTCGGATAATCCCAGAGCTGCGGGGTGTACCGGAGATATCCCCGGTACATGTGGTGGTAAATCACGTCGCCGTCAACCATCCTGATCAGGCTGAGCAGTTCGCGCAGGCTCTGGGCATTCTGGCCCGTGGGCTTGATGATCTTGACAAACTCGTTGAAGTGAAACGACTTGTCTGACCGGTACCGCCTGCTCACCGCTCCCTCCGTGTATCGCCGAGCGTTAAAAAATCGATCATGAACACCACCACTTCCCCGGGGCCTTCAAGCTCGAAATCGGCCTCGAGATGGACACGGTCCTTTCCGGAAACGAATATAAATAGCCCTTTTTCCCTTTCCCGCAGGTACTCATATACGTACCTATCGGTCACATCATCCCCAAAGTAAACAGGAAACACTCCGGCACTCCGGTTTTCCTCGATCCTTGAGATGATAACGCGGAGCACATCGCCTTTGTTGGCCGAACGCACGGGAAGGATCTCGAAGACCCTTTTACCTTCCCTCACGGTAAGATTAGGAAACCTTCCGGCAGATTCTTTCACCCGATTTTTCACATCCTCGCGTTGCGTGCCCGCAACGCGCCGCGTGTGGACGCTTACCGAATACCCCTTGTCCTCGACGAGAAGGCCGGGGAAAACATGCCCCAGCCCGCAAAGCTCCCGGGCAATGCTCCCAAGCAGCGGCCTGCTGCCGCTCTCGGCAAGGACCTGCCTCTCCCCGAAGATCTCGAGTTCAGCCCCGTGGTTTCCCGAATAGACGAGGCCCTGCACCCCTACCCGCTCTTTCAGGTCGTCGATGCTGCGGCCGGAAATAACCCCCGCAACGATGTCCCCCCGGCCCGCCATCCTTTTGAGGCACTCACGCGCGCCGGGAAGGATCCTTGCTTTATCGGGGGTCTCGACGATTTCCGATATGGTCCCGTCGAAATCGAAGAAGAGGCCGGACAGCTCCCCCTCTTCCATATCCCTGCCGATTCTCTCGATTACGGAACGGACGCTCATCGTTCGATCATCTTAGCCCATTCACCAAGGAAAGAGTGGAGCCACGCGTAGATATCGTACTGTTTAATCCTCTCGTTGAGTTTCGCGATGTTTTCTGTTTTCCTGTCTTCGGGGAGGGTCAAGGCCTCGTACATGGTGTCGGCTACGCTGTCGATATCATTGGGGTTAACAAGGTGAGATTCGACGAGCTCATCGCAGGCGCCGGCAAGCTCGCTGAGCACAAGCGAACCGGGCAGCCCACATTTCGATACGACGTATTCCTTGGCAACCAGGTTCATGCCGTCACGCAGGGGCGTCACCACCCCCATGTCGGCGGCCCGGTAATATGCCACCAGGGTATCGAACTTCAGGCTCCGGTAATAGTAGTGGATGGGAACCCACCCTCCTTCGGCAAACCTGCCGTTGATCCTTCCCACGATCTCGTCTATGGTCCTGCGCATCGTCCGGTATTCCGCCACATTTTCCCTCGAAGGAACCGTGAGCTGGATAAACACGAAATTTTTTCTCAAGTCAGGGTAGCGCTCGATCATCTTCTCCAGCGCAAGAACCCGCTCTACCACGCCCTTCGTGTAGTCGAGCCTGTCGACGCCGATCGCTATGTTCCCGACACCAAAGGCTTCCCGTATCCCCCTCACCCGCTGCCCGGTCTGCGTGCTCAACGCAACATCTTTGAACCGCTGATAGTCGATGCTTATGGGGAAAGCACCGCACCTGGTCCTCCTACCGGCGTACACCACCTCGTTCTTTTCCCTGTCCACCTGGGCATGCAGAAGGTGCTCAACGGAGTCGAAAAAGTTTCTCAAGTATCCCATCGTGTGAAAGCCAACGATATCGGAGCCGAGAATTCCCTCGAGCACTTCGGTGGCCCACGGAAGAGCCCGGAGTATGTCCGGCGGGGGAAAGGGTATGTGAAGGAAGTACCCTATGCCGAACCTCCGGGAACTTTCCCTCAGGAGCTTGGGAAGGGGGATGAAGTGATAGTCCTGGACCCAGACGAGGTCACCCTCCCCTATTTTCTCCGCGATGCTCTGGTATACGCGCCAGTTCACGTGCAGGTAGGTCCGCCAGTGCTCCTTCTTGAAGACCGTATTCCCCAGGAAGCAGTGAAAAAGGGGCCAGAGGGTCCTGTTCGACACGCCGCGGTAGAACCCGTCGATATACTTGGAGTCAATTGTGATGTACTGTATGTTATAGCCTGGGCTTGTGGCGTCATCGCCCTCCACCCTCACTTCGGCGGGCAAATCCCTTTTCTCGTCACGGACGAGGCCGAACCATACCCCGCCGCTTTTTTTCATGACCGGGTCAAGGGCGGTTACGAGGCCGCCTGCACCGCGCACGAGATCAACCTGCCCCTTTCTCATTCTCATCGTGTAGGGGGGCCTGTTGGAAATCAGCAGAATCCGCCTCCCCGCGATGTTTCGGGGAAGATCACGAATCGTATCCGAAGGGTTTTCCATCGATTTGCTCCCGATGATTTAAAGGATAATAGAAAAGACTTTTTCTATCAAGACATGAAAGACTGCGGAGATATATGAAAAAACCCGAAGACATTAAAACATCTCATGTTGCGGGTAATGGAAGGGTCAATCGATCCGCAGATCACCCGAAGCTTCCTGCTGTACCCCGTGGGGATGAATGAACTCGTCGAGCCAGCATGCGTAATCCACCCGGGGAAGAGAGAAAAACCGGCCGAACTTCTTCCTGTTCTTTGCCTGATGGTACTTGAAAAAGACCCTCTCCTCATCGAGGCCAACGATCTCTATCTTGCCGGTGCGATGAGACATGATATACCTGAACATCTTTGCCGGCCCGGAAAGAGAGGCCTTCGCAGCCTCGACTATCTTGTACCCCCTCACGATGGGAACCTGCAGGTGGAGCGTTCCCCGTACGGGCCTGCACTGGAAAAGGTAATAGGGATGGACGCCGATGGAGATGAGCTTCCTCTTGAGGTCTGTTATGACCTCGGCGTCATCGTTGACCCCTTTCAGAAGAACCGTCTGGTTGTGCACGAGCATGCCGTTTTTCAGGAGCTTTTCAACGCAGCGGGACGACTCTTTCGTTATCTCCCGGGGGTGGTTGAAGTGCGTCTGGATTATCAGTTTCCTCTCCGGCCTGCTGTGCCGCTTCAATATCTTGAGGAGACCGGGATCGGTGAGCACCCTCTCGGGAAATACCACGGGAACCCTCGTTCCCAGCCGTATGTATTTCAAGTGGGGTATCGAATCGCATTCGGACAGGATCCTGGAGATCACCCTGTTGTTCAGAGACAGGGAGTCGCCTCCCGACAGAAGGAGGTTTGTTATCTCAGGCCGCTCCCGCACGTAGGATAGAGCATTTTTTGCGTCCCTCAGGATCTCATCGTCTCTTAGGCCGACGAACCGTTTCCGAAAACAGAACCTGCAGTTTGCAAAGCAGTAATTCGTCAGCAGCAGGAGGGCGGTCTGCCGGTATTTGTGCTGCAGCCCCGTAACCTTGGTGTTATCGAGCTCACCGCTCGTATCCATGTACCCTCTCCCGGCTACCTCTTCAATAGAGGGGATGACCATCTTCCTGATGGGGTCGTCTTTGTCACGGGGATCTATGAGGGAAAGGTAATACCGGGTTACGTTAATCGGGTAATTGCGGTGAGTGCTCTTAAGGGTAAAGTACTCCTTCTGACTCAGGGGGAGAATTTTCCTGAGCTCTTCGACAGAGGTTATGTTCTCCCTTTGTGCGTCTCTCCAGTGCATAAGAAAACCGGGCAATTCTGGATAATCGTGAATCCGTGTCCACCGTCTTATCCTGGGCTACGTGGTACTTGTTTTCCGTAAAAGGATTTTTATTTTACGCAAAAAACGATCCCTTGTCAAGCGGTGACCTGCAAGTCACCGTCCTTAAATGTAATTCTAGCTAATAAAACACCTATTTAACAGGTAAAATCACTTTTCCAGCAGGGGCGATCGATCCACTTCGAAGGGCCACATGATCAATCCCCCGTCCATGAACGCCACGTCTTTTACCCCTCCTCCCTTGAGGATCGTGCTCGCCTCGTATCCCCTCAGGGATGTCTTGCAGAACGCCACCATTTTTTTATCCCGGGGAAGTTCAGAAAGGACGGAACGAAGTTTCCCGAGGGGAACCAACATGACCCTTTCGTCCTTTATCCTCATCTCGTTGTATTCGGCCGGGGATCTCACATCGAGAAGGAGGAGATCGTCTCCATTGCTCATCATCTCCCGGACAGCAAGAGGCGAAATCCCCCTGCCGACGCCCTCGATCTTGTTCTCGAGGATGGATGCGAGGTTGATGATATTATCGAGGGCATTCGAGTAGGGAGGCGCATAGCCCAGGTCGAGGTTGAATATCTCCTTCACCCCCATCCCTGCGGAGATGGCGGTAACTGCGATATCCAGCCTTTTGGCAACATCACCCGGACCGATTCCCTGGAAGCCGATGAGGCGTCCCGTCTTTTTGTCGGCAATTCCCTTGAGGAAAATCGGCTTTGCCCCGGGATAGTAGTGGGCCCTGTCGGGGGCTGGGTTCAATGCCGTTACCGTTTCGAAACCGGCTCTTCTGGCCTCGGCCTCGGTCAGTCCCGTCTTCGCCACGGTGAAATCGAGTATCTTCATCACCATGGTCCCCAGGACCCCGGGGAAGGTGGATGCTGTCCCGCAGATATTGTCCCCGATTACCCTGCCCTGCTTGTTCGCCGTGGAGCCCATGGGAAGGTAGGCATCCTCTCCGGAGATGACGTGCTTTACCTCGACGGTGTCGCCGCCGGCATAGATATCGGGATCGGAAGTCTCCATTCTGTCGTTTACGGCGACTCCCCCGTGCTTTCCTATCTGGAGCCCCGCCTCCCTGGCAAGCCTGTTCTCGGAGCGCACCCCGGCGGCAAGCAGGACGCCGCTTACAGTGATCTCCCCCCTGTCCGTAGTTACGCTCTGAACCATTCCGGAACTGTCCCCCGCGATGGAAAGAACCCTTGTCGACGTGTAGATCTCAACGCCCCTGCTCGCAAGATACCTCTGGAGAAGAAGGGCCGTCTCCACGTCGAGGGTCTTCGGGAGAATGTGCTCCTCCAACTCAACGAGGACGACCCTGTGCCCCTTCTCGATGAACGCCTCGGCCATCTC
Source organism: Candidatus Deferrimicrobia bacterium (assembly GCA_041563215.1). GTDB lineage: Bacteria > Desulfobacterota > Deferrimicrobia > J040 > J040 > WVXK01. The sequence goes on from JBFFNJ010000063.1 coordinate 9,866, forward strand.
GAGCCCGATCAAACCGGCACCGATGATGGCAACGGTACCCTCTCCGCTTCCATCGACCCACTTCTTGATCTCCAGCCCGTCCAGGATGCTGCGGAGTTTGAAAACCCCCTCCAGGTCGTTTCCCTCGATATCGGGAACCTGGGGCTTTCCCCCGGTGGCGAGAACCAGCTTGTCATAAGGATATTCGACCCTTTCTCCCGTATCGAGCCTGACGGCCTTCACCACCTTATTCTCCCTGTCGATCTCCTCCGCGAATGTCCTGGCCTCCACCTTAACGTTCTTGACATTCTTGAAAAACTGCACGTCCCTGATCACACCCGCGGGAGTGCTCATCAGGTCCTTGAAATCGCTGACCTGGCCGGAAAGGTAATAGGGAAGTCCGCACCCGGCATAGGAA
>JBFFNJ010000064.1:0-10198 GCA_041563215.1 Candidatus Deferrimicrobia bacterium
CAGGCCGGGCATATCGCGTATCATCTCCGCGCAATTAAGTTAGCCAGCGGGCGATCCCCTCCCCCGAAATTCTCGGGTCTCAACTTTTTGTGTGCTATATTCTTTTTACCCTGATTTGGGTGATAAGGGAGAAAGGGGCAACAGGTGGTGACCTTTTTATCGAAAGTCAGGAAAGGGCTGGCAAAGACGAGAAGGAGTATCCTGGGGCGATTTGAGGAAGCAGTGCAGGAAGGCAAAGAGGGAGAGGAGCTGCTCGAAGAGCTCGAGGAAATCCTCATACTGTCCGACGTGGGTTTCGAGACAACCCTTTTCCTCATGGAGCATTTAAGATCGCGTCTTGAGAAACAGGAAAGAACGGATCCACAACGTATCAAGCAGAATATGGAGGAGATCATAAGAAAGATGCTCGAGGATGTTGAGCAGCCCCTCGAGATTTTCCCTCCCTATCCCTTCGTCATCCTCGTAGTCGGGGTAAACGGATCCGGTAAGACGACCACCATAGGAAAATTGGCGCACGGCCTCAAACAGAAGGGACACGCCGTCTTGCTCGGCGCAGGGGATACGTTCCGGGCAGCGGCGATCGAGCAACTCGAGATCTGGGGAGAGCGGGCGGGGGTCGATGTGGTAAAGCATAGGCCGGGGGGGGATTCCTCGGCGGTTGCCTTTGATACCATTCAATCTGCCCGCTCGAAGAAAAAGGATGTGGTGATAATCGACACAGCGGGGAGGCTTCACACGAAAAGAAACCTGATGGATGAGCTTGGCAAGGTAAAAAGAGTCATTCACAAGGAGCTTTCCCATGCGCCTTCTGAGACTTTGCTTGTCCTCGACGCAACGACCGGACAGAATAGCATCAACCAGGCCAGGAGTTTCAACGAGTTGCTGGGCATAACCGGCCTTGCCGTGACAAAGATTGATGGAACTGCAAAAGGTGGCGTTCTCCTCGCCATAACGCGGGAAATCAAAATTCCCGTCCGATTCATCGGGGTCGGCGAAAGCATTGATGACCTGAGGCCCTTTGGTTCAGCCGACTTTGCAAGGGCTCTTTTGTTCGATGAGTGACCTCCTGCTCATACAATTTCTCGGTGCTGTCGCATTCCTTCTTCTGGGGATTCGCCTTGCCGGAATGGGTTTCGAATCAGCCCTGGGAGAAAAAATACGGGTAGCGTTCAAGAAGTTATCCGATAAGGTCGTTCCCGCCTATCTGGCCGGTTTCCTGTCAACCCTTTCGCTGCAGTCCTCGGGTGCTACGGTGGCACTCCTTTTGTCGCTGACAGCGACGACCCCGATTTCGTTACCCGCCTCCCTCGCAATTATCCTGGGAGCAGATCTCGGTGCTACCGTTATTGTTCAATTGATATCCTTCAGGGTAACTTCCATATCATTGCTCGTTATCTCAGTTGGTGCGTTCTTCTACCTTTTTTCCCGGAATCCGCGGAGAAAAGCCATTGGTCAGGGCATTCTCGGGTTCGGATTCATTCTTTTTGCCATAGTGATCGTCTACGAGCTCTCGGCGGAAGTGGGAAAAATCCAGGGGCTCACGATGATCCTCGAAGGGCTCGACAGAGCACCTCTCATATCATTCGCCGGTGGCTTGATATGCGCGCTGGTTTTCCAGTCGTCCACAGCTGTTCTCGCGCTGATAATCGGATTTTCGATACAGGATATCGTGACCATCGAGGCGTCTATTCCCGCAATTCTGGGGGCAAATCTCGGAGCCACCGTCATTGCCTTTCTCTCCGCCATCGGAGGAAAAGAGAGAGGGGCGAGGATTGCATGGGGACACCTCTTTTTCAAATTCGCAGGCGTACTGTTATTTTTGCCCTTCCTGAGGTATATACCGTCGATCCTCGAGACGATTTCTTTTGATCGGGCACATATGGTGGCGAATATGCACACGGTGTTCAACCTTTCCATATCCCTCCTCTTTCTCCCTTTTACCCGTGTGGCGGCGAAGCTTCTCGAGAAAATGTATCCTGAGAAAGAGGACAGGGATGAGTTCAGGCTACAATACCTCGACAGATCATACGCAGCGTCGTCATCTCTCCTGGCGGCGCAGGTGTCGAGGGAAATCATGAGAATGGCGGATGTAGTTCGGGGTATGCTCATCGACATTCAGGAAATTATCGAGTCGGGCACGCTCGAAGGTATCGACGATATAGCCGACCGTGATGATCTCGTCGATTATCTCGACAGGGAGATCAAGAAGTTTATCTCCGAACACAGCCAGATCGATATAGGGCTGGAAGTGGGAAAGAGAAATGTGGCGTTTATTTCGGTTATAAATTACCTCGAAATAGCGGGGGACATAATTTGTAAAAATATTGGCGAGCAATTGAGCAATAAGATATTGAATAAGCTTTACTTTTCGGAAGAGGGAAAAGGGGAGATACTGTTGTATCACGGCAAGATCGTTGAGATGTACGATGAGGCACTATTCGCATTCATGCGAGTCGACAGAGAGCTTGCCTACCGGGTTCTAAACAGAAAAAAAGTGCTGAGCAACCTCGAGAGAGATTTGAAGAACGCTCACATTCGACGGTTGCATCTGGGGATGAAGGAATCCCTCGAAACCAGCTCGATTCATCTCGATATCCTCTCTTCCATGAGACGACTCGTTTCCGTCTGCGCGGGGATAGCCCACTGCGTGGTCGACTTCGAGAGTCGTTAACAATTGACAGCCTTCCTGACGGCTTGACATGATATTATATATGTGTTTACCTTAGTAACTCTTGACAGCTGTGGAGAAAGATTATGACCTACCGTTTTTCCAAGGATATATCTGGGTGCGGACTATCCGGGATCATCAACACACGCGGTAGCAGGATAGGTGGCGGAGAGATCGTCAGATCAATCGTTCTCCAGACGGACAGGGGCAATGGCCTCGGGGCTGGGTATGCCGCCTATGGAATATATCCTGACTATGCAGATTACTATGCATTTCATATCATGTTCGATGATTACTCTGCAAAAGAGGAGACGGAGTCTCTCCTCGAGAAGCTCTCCGACGTCGTTTATTACGAGGAGATACCGACCCGGGTTACGGAAAGGATAAGAATTTCCCCCATCCTCATACGGTACTTCCTCCGGCCGGTGATGGAAAAGGCCCCCCGGGATCTTCACTTACATCAAGAGGATGACATGATTGTGAACCTCGTTATGCGGATCAATGGCTTTGTCGAGGGAGCGTACGTATTTTCATCAGGTAAAAACATGGGAGTATTCAAGGGAGTAGGATTCCCGAGGGATATAGCTGATTTTTACCGCATCGAAGAGTACGAAGCCTACATCTGGACTGCCCACAACAGGTTTCCCACGAACACGCCGGGCTGGTGGGGAGGGGCGCACCCCTTCACTCTCCTGGACTGGTCGATTGTTCACAATGGGGAAATATCATCCTATGGAATCAACAAGCGGTATCTTGAAATGTACGGTTACAACCTGACGCTTCTCACCGATACAGAAGTGGTTGCTTATCTCCTCGACCTGCTCATAAGGAAGCTCGGGCTGGATATAAAATCTGCCTGTGTGGCACTTGCGGCACCTTTCTGGAAGGATCTCGACAACAAGCAAGGGGATCTTTTCAGGGCAATAAGGATGGTTTTCGGAAGCGCGCTGCTCAACGGCCCATTTGCCATTCTCTTTGCTTTTTCAGACGGCATTGTCGGTTTGAATGACCGGGTAAAGCTCAGGCCCCTCGTTGTCGGGACGAAGGGAGACTTTGTCTACATGGCAAGCGAAGAGGCGGCGATTCGCGAGGTGTGCCCCGATCCGGATAAAGTATGGGCACCGAAGGCGGGACAGCCGGTGATAGCGAAGCTGGGAAGGGGCATCATCAACTGAGGGTACCGCTCATGAGAAGGGAAATTGATGCAAAAGGCCTCTACTACAGGGATCTGAACAAGATGGTGCGCGATGCTGTCGGTGAAGGATGCACGGAGATCATCCTTTGCAATGTAAACGGTCAGTACTATATAGGAGATGGCATCAAGAAAAGGGTCACGATAGTCATCGACGGCGTTCCGGGAAACGACCTTGGAGCGTTCATGGATGGCCCGTACATAATAGTCAAAAGTAATGCCCAGGACAACGTGGGAAATACGATGAATTCGGGAAAGATCTCCGTCCACGGCCACGCCGGTGACGTATGTGGCTATGCGATGAGGGGAGGAAAGATTTTCATAAAGGGAGACGTGGGGTACCGGGTCGGCATACACATGAAAGGATACCAGGATAAGATACCGGTCATGGTTGTGGGCGGGAAGGCGGGAGATTTCCTCGGGGAATATATGGCGGGTGGGGTGCTCATAATCCTCGGGATATCGGAGGGAGAAGATAACGGGCTTCCCGTGGCAGGTGATTTCCTCGGTACGGGGATGCACGGGGGTGTGATTTTCCTGAGGGGTGAGCCCGACATGAGCAGAGTCGGTGCGGAAGTTGGCGTGGTGCCGATCGAGGATGCCGACAGGCGAATTCTCGAGAGTTCGATAAAGGAGTTTTGTGAAGAGTTCGATTACGACTACAATGATGTCATGAAAAACGCGTTCACAAAGATAGTTCCCGTTACCAACAGGCCCTACGGGAATCTCTACGCGTACTGAGGGGGGAGAGGATATGTCTGAGAATTTCGTCGGCAAGATAGAGTCAAAAATTTCGAAGTTCATTGAAATCGTCGAGATGCTCAAGGTGGAAAATGCACGATTACAGGAAGAGCTGAACAGGAAGGTTCTGGAGAACGAGCAGTTGCGGCGGCGGTCGGAGGAGTTGTCCCGAGAAAAAGATGAAGTCAAGAAGAGTATCGAGAGGCTGCTCAGCAAACTTGAAGTGATTGAGTTGTGAAGAAATTGTTGTATAATTGAGTCATGAAAAAGGTGATTGATATAAATATACTCGGGTATAAACTGTCGATATCAACGGATAAGGATGAACGGTACGTCGAGGAGTTGACCTCGTATCTCAATGGAAAGTTGCGGGAGATAAAGCAAGACAACAAGACTATAACGAATATGGATCAGTTGATTCTCACCTCTCTTACCATCGCTGACGAGATGCTGATAATGAGGAGAGAGCTTGAAAATACAAAAGGAAAAGTCAAGGAGCTCGATTTACTGCTGGACGAGAAGTTAGGTCACATACAGGGATGAAAACGGCGTTCCCTTCTGTGTTGGTGACTGGCGAAAGGTTTGAGCCAACAAAATGTTGAACGGGAATCCTCCCTGACGGTGGAGAGCACACCCCGCACCGGGGAAGCCAGAAGCCGTTACAAGGGTACCCACCTATGTGGGACGGGTTCAACATCAATCGTCAGCACGGCATCGGCGGGGAACATTCCATGACCGTTTTTACATATATGTGGGATTGACACAGGGTTTTTTGAAGGAATAAGGAATTTATTACTATAAAGCCTTTTCGCAGAGAAGATTGCACGCGGAGAAAGCCTCACAAAGCCTTATTCCCTTCCTGAAATGATCCCGCGATATCATGTGTTGTGGGATTTTTTTATGCCAAAAGACAAAGGCTCAATCAGAAAGAAAATGATCGAAATGAGGGAGAACGGTCTTTCTTTCAGGGAAAGAAAGGAATGGAGTTCTCACCTGGCATCTCTGCTTATCAACGATCTCCTGCTAGAGACGAGCGTGAACTCGGTAGGGCTCTACTATCCCATAAAAGGCGAGGTTGATACGTTTCCCATTTTTGACTTCCTCGTAAGCAGGAACACCACATGCCTGTTTCCAAGGGTTGTATCCGACGTGGAAATGGTGTTTCTTCCCGTGTCCTCGAGAAGAGAGCTTGTGAGGAGAAAATTCGGAGTTTACGAGCCCGACGTGGGTTTCTACACCGGTCTGGAGGGGAGTGTACCCGATATCGTTGTCGTGCCTGGTGTGGCGTTTGACAGAAAAAATCACAGGATCGGATACGGGAAGGGTTTCTACGACCGCTATCTCACCAAGCACAAACCATTGCTGAAGATAGGTTACGGGTATGCCTTCCAGCTATTGAATACCATTGATGCAGACTTGTGGGATGTAAAGCTCGACCTTGTTCTCACGGAGAATGGCTGGCAGGGAGACAACAAAAACATCTTTGCCGGAGGTTCACGGTGAATAACACAACCCTAATAATCGCTGTGCTCGGGGGATTGGTAGTTGTCCTGGGGGCGATTTCCATCTTTCTTTTTATCAATAAGAGGACGGCAGATCAAAAAATCAAGAAAGCGGAAGAGGCTGCAGATGAGGTGTTAAAGAGAGCCAAGAGAGAATCGGAGAGCATACTCAAGGAGGCCTCGCTCCAGGCAAAGGACTATATGCTCCAGGTAAGGTCAGATTTTGAGAAGGAAACCCAGGAAAAGAAAGGGGAACTGCAGAGGCTGGAGAGAAGATTTCTCCAGAAGGAGGAGCTTCTCGACAGGCGAACAGAGTCTCTGGAGACCAGAGAGGCAGATTTTGCCAAGCGGGAAAAGCAGCTTGATCAAACGCAGAGACAGCTGAGTAAAGATATTGAGGCCTACAAGGAGAAAATGGAGGAGGCAAAGGACAGGCTCGAGCGCATTTCCGGCTACACTTTGGAGCAGGCGAAACAGGAACTCATGGATATGATTGAAGATGAGGCCAAGATGGACGTGGCGAAGAAAATCAAGGCAATAGAAGACACGTTCAAGGAAGAGGCCGATAGAAAAGCGCAGAAGATGATCGCCCTTGCCATTCAGAGGTATGCAGCCGATTACGTTTCCGAGAGAGTGGTAACTACCGTTCCTTTGCCGAATGAAGAGATGAAGGGAAGGATAATCGGACGGGAAGGCCGCAACATACGTGCCTTTGAAGCTGCAACGGGCGTTGACCTCATCATAGATGACACACCCGAGGCGGTTATCCTTTCCGGTTTCAACCCCCTCAGGAGGGAAGTGGCGAGGGTGGCGCTCGAGCGGCTCGTCGCCGATGGTCGGATTCACCCGGCCAGGATCGAGGAAGTTGTGGAAAAGGCGACCGATGAGATCAACCAGCAGGTAAAGGAAGCCGGAGAACAGGCAATTTTCGACCTTGGCATCCACAACATGCACCCAGAGCTTACACGGATGATCGGAAAGTTAAAATTCAGAACGAGCTACGGCCAGAACATGTACACCCATGCACTCGAGGTCTCTTTTCTTGCCGGTTCGATTGCCTCCGAACTCGGGTTGAATCCCAAGGTGGCAAAGAGGGCCGGTCTCCTCCACGACATTGGCAAGTCCGTTGATCACGAAGTGGAAGGCCCGCATGCCCTTATCGGTGCCGAGCTTGCTAAAAAATATGGTGAGTCGAGCAGAATCATCCACGCCATAGCAGCCCATCACGAGGATGAATCTCCAAAGGATATCCTTCCTATCATCGTTCAGGCAGCCGATGCCCTTTCCGGGGCGAGGCCTGGCGCCCGCAGGGAAATGCTCGAAAACTACCTGAAGAGGCTCGAGGATCTCGAGAAGATTGCAACTTCATTTCAGGGGGTTGAAAAAGCATATGCCATACAGGCGGGACGCGAGATACGGGTTATTGTCCAGCCGGGAAAGACATCCGATGAGTCGGCTTTGATGCTTGCAAGGGATATCGTGAAAAGAGTGGAAAATGAAATGTCATATCCGGGACAGGTGAAAGTGACGGTGATCAGGGAAACCAGAGCTGTCGAATTTGCGAGATGAATGGTCTGAACATCCTCTTCATAGGAGATATTATCGGACGACCGGGCAGGCGGGCTGTCAGGGAAAACATCGATAAGCTTCGCACGGTAGAAGATTTCGACCTGATCATCGTCAATGCTGAAAATGGGGCGGGGGGGTTTGGTCTCACGGCAGAAGTAATAGATGAGCTTCTCGGATACGGGGTTGATGTCATTACCACGGGGAACCACGTCTGGGACAAGAAGGAAATCATCGGCTATATAGATAGCAATGACCGGGTCCTGCGACCCCTCAATTATCCTCCGGGAAACCCCGGAAGGGGTTACGGGTTTTTTACCGGGCGAAGCGGGTCGAATTACCTCGTTGCGAACCTTTCGGGGAGAGTCTTCATGGGGAATTTCGATTGTCCTTTCAGGACGGTCGATGCCATGCTGGAAAGCAACAGGCACAGGAGCAAGTTCACGATAATCGACTTTCACGCCGAGGCCACTTCGGAAAAGGAAGCCATGGGGTACTATCTCGATGGCAGGGTATCGGGTGTTATCGGGACGCACACCCATGTTCAGACCGCAGACGACTGTATCCTTCCCGGTGGTACGGGTTACATAACTGATGTGGGAATGTGCGGACCGATCAATTCGATTATCGGAATGAAGAAGGAACATATACTGGAGAGGTTTCTCTCCCAGATGCCGGTCAAGTTCGAAGTGGCAACGGGGCCGGTAATTTTCTGCGGTGTTGTGCTGACACTTGACGGGGAGACGGGAATGTGCCGGAGCATAAGAAGGGTCTATGAGAAAAGCGTGTGAGGTTCTCCGTAGATGGATGACATGCTGAAAAGACTATTGCGCGGTGTGGTCGATGTAATTCAGGAAAAGGAACTGCGACATCGACTCGAGGAAGCGAAACGAAAAGGGAAACAGCTCAGGATAAAAGCCGGCTTCGATCCTACCGCACCTGACCTGCACCTCGGTCACACGGTTCTCATCCAGAAACTGAAGCATTTCCAGGATGAAGGGCACCAGGTTATATTCCTCATCGGGGATTTCACCGGTATGATTGGGGATCCTTCGGGCCAAACCGAGGCGAGGCCACCCCTGACAAAAGAAGAGGTGCTTGAGAATGCGAAAACTTACCGGGAGCAATTATTTAAGATTCTCGATCCTGATAAAACTGAGATTAGATTCAACAGCGAGTGGCTCGGACAGCTGTCTTCGGATGAGATTATCAGGATCGCCGCCCAGATGACCGTTGCCAGAATGCTGGAGAGGGACGATTTCGACAGCAGGTTCAAGGGGGAAAGGGCTATTTACATACACGAATTTCTCTATCCCCTCCTCCAGGGTTACGATTCCGTAATTCTCGAGGCAGACGTGGAGCTTGGCGGGACCGATCAGATCTTCAACCTCCTCGTGGGAAGGGATCTCCAGAGATACTTCGGGCAGGTTCCTCAGGTAGTGATGACGACACCGCTTCTCGAAGGGACAGATGGCGTGCACAAGATGTCAAAGAGTCTCGGCAACTATATCGGCATCAATGAGACACCGGAGGTTATGTTCGGAAAAATCATGTCGATTTCAGACGACCTCATGATCAGGTACTACGAATTGTTGAGCGATGTTTCTCTGGCCGAACTTGAAGAGATGAAGAGGAAATTAGACGCGGGGAGTGTCAATCCCAGGGATACGAAGATGGGCCTTGCCGGGGAGATTGTGGCCCGGTATCACGGGCATGGTGGCGCAAAAAAGGCAGGAGACGACTTTATTCGTAAATTTTCCGAAAAGCTCTTCCCTGACGACGCCTCTCTCATCGAGTTCAACCACCCTGAGGATGAAATCTGGCTTGCAAAATTGATAGCGGAAATTTCGCCCTCATTTAACTCCACGTCGAAGGCAAAGCGGTTGGTCGAGCAGGGAGGGGTCGAGGTAAATGGGGAAAAAATATCGGATTCGAGCAAATCGATCAAAACAAAAGGGGATATTAAATTAAAAGTTGGCAAAAAGGAGTTTTTCAGGGTATCATTTAATAGATAGGTTTCTTTTTTCCGGGGCGGGAAATCTTCTGTTTTTGAAATAAATATTGACATTCAACAGAGCTTTGGATATATTAGTAGTTCTCCGATTATTATTCGATCTTTGAAAACTAAACAGTGAATGGTACAGGAATCAATTCCACAATTAACTGGAGAGTTTGATCCTGGCTCAGAGCGAACGCTGGCGGCGTGCCTGACACATGCAAGTCGAGCGTGAAAGCCCCTTCGGGGGTGAGTAAAGCGGCGAACGGGTGAGTAACACGTGGGTAACCTGCCTTCGAGAGGGGGATAACCATTCGAAAGGGTGGCTAATACCCCATAAGGCCACAGATTCCAAGGAATCAGGGGTAAAAGGTGGCAGAAACTTAGTTTCTGCTGTCGCTTGGAGAGGGGCCCGCGCGCCATTAGTTAGTTGGTAGGGTAACGGCCTACCAAGACTACGATTGGTAGCCGGGCTGAGAGGCTGAACGGCCACATTGGGACTGAGACACGGCCCAGACTCCTACGGGAGGCAG